>JANMKH010000122.1:0-1643 GCA_031371965.1 Sulfuriferula sp. | reverse complement strand
CGAATGACCCCAAAGTCATCGAGCAGGCGCGTGCCGACGGCGTGCCCGAAGCCTGGCTGGAATCAGCGCGCAAGTCGCCAGTGTATAAAATGGCGATCGACTGGAAAATCGCGTTCCCCCTGCACCCCGAATACCGGACCTTGCCGATGGTCTGGTACGTGCCGCCCCTCTCACCGATTCAATCTGCGGCAGAAAGCGGCGCAATGGGCATGAACGGCATCATTCCTGATACCAAATCCTTGCGCATACCCGTCAAATATCTGGCGAACCTGCTTACCGCCGGCAAGGAAGCGCCCATCGTCACCGCGCTGGATCGCATGCTGGCGATGCGCGCCTACATGCGCGGCAAATCGGTTGAGGGCGTGGCCAATACCGCGGTGCTCAAGCAGGTCGGTCTGACCGTGAGCCAGGTCGAGGAAATGTATCGCTACATGGCCATCGCCAATTACGAAGACCGGTTTGTCATCCCGAGCGGCCATCGCGAAGAAGTGGTCGACACCTTCGATGAGAAAGGCAGTTGCGGTTTCTCGTTTGGCAATGCGTGCTCGGACGGCGCATCTGAAACCAGTCTGTTCGGCACCAAGAAAAAAGCTTCGATGATCTTCGTCGATATGCCGAAATCACGGAAAAAAATAGTGGAAGGGGCATGATCATGAAAACATTCAAAGTGCTTTCGTTGTTGTTGAGTTACCCCCAGGCCGAATGGGTGGACGAACTGGATCTGATGGAATCATTGCTGGCGGACGAAAAGGAGCAGAATGGCGCGGCGCAGGCGCAACTGGCTGATCTGTTCCAGGCGCTGCGTGCACAGACCCTGCTTGAGTCGGAACAAACCTACGTGGGCACGTTCGACCGCAATCCCTCACACTCTCTGCACCTGTTCGAGCATATCCACGGCGAGTCGCGCGACCGCGGTTCGGCGATGGTCAACCTGATTGAGGAATACCGCAAACACGGGCTGGATATGGATGCGGATGAGTTGCCGGACTATGTGCCGCTGTTTCTGGAATATCTCTCCCAGCTTCCGGATCAGGACGCGCTGAACATGCTGGGCGAGGCGGTGGATGTGCTGGCGCTGATCGGGCGCAAGCTGAACGGCAACCATAGCCCGTACCACACCGTATTCGCTGTGCTGGAAGGCATGTCGCCGGTAGTGGCGCAAGCTTTGCCCGATGTGCCGGTGCGCGAGATGGAGGAAACCATCATCCAGTTCGGCCCCTCAGCCGACGGCACCGATCCGCTGCTGGTGCCCAAACCGCAAACGGCTTATGTGCGCATGCCGGAATCCCGCAAGGCGGCCGCCGCCGCTGGCGGCGCAATCTGACCGACCTTTAAGGAGACCAAGTCATGGATTACTTGAATAATCTGTTATTCGGGATTTACCCCTATGTAGCGCTCGCCATCTTTTTCCTGGGCAGCCTGATTCGTTTCGACCGCGAGCAATACACTTGGAAAAGCGACTCCAGCCAGCTATTGAAACGGAGCCAGTTGAGATGGGGCAGCAATTTGTTCCACATCGGCATCCTGTTCCTGTTCTTCGGGCATGCGGTCGGCCTGCTGACCCCGCACTGGCTGTATGAGTCCATGGGACTGACCACCGAGGCCAAGCAGCTGCTGGCGATGATCTCCGGCGGTGCCGCGGG
>JANMKH010000068.1:0-4529 GCA_031371965.1 Sulfuriferula sp. | reverse complement strand
AATCTGGCGACCGAGCAGGCGCGTGTCATGGCCAATGCCGGTATTTCGCAAGAGGCCTTGCAGCAGGCCGTACGCAGCGCAGGTTATGAAGTGGCGGCAGTGACCGGGGATACCGGCAGTCAGACAAAGCCATCGCGCCTGCCGGAATGGTGGCCGGTGGCGCTGTCGGCTGCATTGAGCTTGCCGCTGATTGCGCAGATGTTCGGATTGCTGTTCGGGCAGCACTGGGCTTTGCCCGGTTGGGCGCAATGGGCGCTGGCGACGCCGGTGCAATTCTGGCTCGGCGGGCGTTTCTATCGTGCGGGATGGAAGGCAGTCAAGGCGGGTGCCGGCAACATGGATTTGCTGGTGGCGCTGGGGACCTCGGCAGCGTATGGACTGTCGGTTTACCTGCTGTTTGTGCCGGCTGGTCATGCCATGCAACACCTGTATTTCGAGGCATCCGCCGTGGTGATCACGCTGGTGTTGCTGGGTAAATGGCTGGAAACTCGCGCCAAGCGCGAGACTGCCGCCGCCATTCGCGCATTGCAGGCGCTGCGTCCGGATACCGCACGGGTGCGCCGCGCTGGCGTGGATATCGAAGTCGCGGTGGCTAGCGTGCAGGTCGGCGACCTGGTCGTGGTGCGTCCGGGCGAGCGTATCGCCGTGGATGGTGCGATACGCGAAGGCCACAGCGAGGTGGACGAATCGCTGATCACCGGCGAGAGCCTGCCGCTCGGCAAAGGTCCGGATGCGCATGTCACCGGCGGCTCGGTGAATGGCGACGGTCTGCTGCTGGTGGAAACCCTGGCGGTGGGTGCGGAAACCACGCTGGCGCGCATCATCCGCATGGTGGAAAACGCGCAGGCCGCCAAGGCACCGATTCAACGCTTGGTGGATAAGGTGAGTGAGGTGTTTGTGCCGGTGGTGCTGGTCATTGCGCTGGTCACCTTGCTGGGCTGGGGCTTTGCCAACGGCGACTGGCAGCAGGCGCTGCTGAATGCGGTCGCGGTACTGGTCATCGCCTGCCCATGCGCGCTGGGCCTGGCAACGCCGACGGCCATCATGGTCGGCACGGGCATTGCTGCGCGTTACGGCATCCTGATCAAGGACGCCGAAGCGCTGGAAGTCGCGCATGCGGTACGCTGTGTGGCGTTCGACAAAACCGGCACACTCACCGTGGGCCACCCCGATCTGGTTGCACTGGAACCAGCAACGGGGAACGCTGATGACATGCTGCGTCTGGCAGCAGGCGTACAGCAGGGCAGCGAACATCCGCTGGCGCGCGCAGTAATGCGTGCGGCGGCCGCCAAGGACTTGGCCTTGCCGAGCGCCAGTACAGTCAAGGCGCTGCCCGGCCTGGGAATAGAAGCGCAAATCGACAGCGCCACATTGTCTCTGGGCAGCAGCCGTCTGATGCAGAATATGGGGGTCGATACGACGCTGCTCGCCGCCAGTGCCGGACGTCACGAACAAGCCGGGCGCAGCGTGTCCTGGCTAGCGCGAAACAAGGACGGGCAGGCCACATTGCTTGCCCTGCTGGCATTTGGCGATACCCTCAAGCCTACGGCACAAGCCGCCATTGCCCAGCTGCAGGCACAGGGTGTACGCACCGTAATGCTGACCGGCGATAATCCGGGCAGCGCCGCAGCCGTTGCGCAGGCGCTGGGCATAGATGAATTCAAAGCCGAAATCCTGCCTGCCGACAAAGCGCAGGCGATAAGCGATTTGAAAGCCGACGGCACGGTCGTGGCGATGGTGGGCGACGGGATCAACGACGCCCCGGCGCTGGCCGCTGCGGATGTGGGTATCGCCGTGTCCACCGGCACCGATGTGGCCATGCATACCGCCGGCGTCACATTGATGCGCGGTGACCCCCGGCTTGTAGCGGATACGCTCGACATTTCGCGCAGGACTTATCGTAAAATCCGGCAGAATTTATTCTGGGCGTTTATCTATAATCTGGTCGGTATCCCGCTGGCGGCATTTGGTCTGCTCAATCCGGTCATCGCCGGGGCGGCCATGGCGTTCAGCAGTTTCAGCGTGGTGTCCAACGCGCTGCTGCTGCGGCGCTGGCGGCCCGCCGGGCAGCGCAACCAGGATTGAACCTAGAAAAAGCAGTTGGTCCACGAAAGACACAAAAAGCACGAAATGGGGTAAGCAGGCATTTCGCCGTAAGGCGAAAGCTCGCAAAATATTCAAAGAGATAACCAGCTATAGATCATCACCCAATAGAGTGAATGACTTAATCAATGTCATATATTGATTTATTTCGTGACTTTCGTGGATAAATCGCCGTTTTTAGGTTGAATGGAGACAGCATGGATATCCCCTCTTGCAACATCAGCGGCGCCGCGCAAGCTTCCGGTGTTTCCGCCAAGATGATTCGCCATTACGAAGCCATTGGTTTGATCGCCAAACCTGCACGCAGCTTTTCCGGTTATCGCACCTATTCGGCGCGCGATATCCACACCCTGCGCTTCATCAAACAGGCGCGCAATCTCGGCTTCTCGATGAAGCAGATTTCCGTGTTGCTGAGCCTGTGGCAAAACCGCACGCGTCCCAGCCGCGAGGTGAAAAACATCGCGCTGCGGCACATTCAGGAACTGGATGAAAAAATCCGCGAAATGCAGGCCATGAAGGCCACGCTGGAACGTCTCGCCAGGCACTGCCACGGTGATGAGCGCCCGGACTGCCCGATACTGGATGGGCTGGCGGCACCGTAGCGGCCGTAGAGGACAGGCAGATCAGCGCGCTTCGGCGATGCGTTGGGCAATATGCGCCAGTGCCTCATCGACCTGATCGATCAGGATCAGGCACAGGTCACCGGGAGAGAGGCGCGCAAGAGCGTTATCAATAGCGGGAAATTCGCCGTTGATTGCGTCGATGCTGGTCGCGCGTTTCGCTTCAGCCAGACCTTCGCGCAACAGGGCCAGTACTTCACCATCGGCGCGGCCGCGCTGGCATTGGTCCGGGTACAGAATCACTTCATCGAAGGCATCACCCAGAATCCGGGTCTGCTGCCGGATATCCTCGTCGCGCCGGTCGCCGGCGCCGCTGATGACCACCAAGCGGCGTTTTGCCGGCATGGTTTCAATCGCACTCACCAGCGCAAGGATGGCGTCGGGATTGTGACCGTAATCGGCGATCAGGGTCGCGCCGCGATAGTTGAACACATTGAATCGCCCTGGCGCAGTGGCCGCGTCATTGATGAAGCTGCCCAACCCGGCGCAGATGGTCTCCCAGGAGATACCAAGCCCCCAGGCGGCAGCGATGGCAGCCATTGCATTTTCAATTTGAAAACCGATGCTGCCGTTGCGGGTAAGGGGAATTTCGGCAAGCGGAATACGGCATTCCGAGCGGCCCTGGATTGCGACGATCGCGTCCGCGTTAACAAAGACCGCCCGGTGACCCTGTGCACAGTGCGTCGCAATGATGGGATGCAACATGTCGCGCGCGAAAAATATCACCGAGCCGGGACAGTAGGCGGCCATCTGCACGACCATCGGATCGGCCGCGTTCAACACGGCAGTGCCATTCGGTGCGACGTTCTGGACAATAACGCGCTTGACCACAGCCAGGTCTGCCACCGTGGTGATGTAGTTGAGGCCGAGATGATCGCCCATGCCGATATTCGTCACCACCGCAACGTCGCAGTGGTCAAATGCCAGCCCTTCACGCAGTACGCCGCCGCGCGCGGTTTCGAACACCGCAGCATCGACGTCGGGATGAAGCAGCACGTTACGGGCACTCTTCGGGCCGCTGCAGTCGCCGCTGTCGATGCGCCGCTGCTCGATGTAGACGCCGTCTGAATTGGTCATCCCCACACGCTTGCCGCTGAGGGTGAGCAGGTGGGCAATCAGGCGTACCGTGGTGGTCTTGCCGTTGGTTCCGGCCACTGCCACCAGTGGAATACGGCCGTTGTCGCTGTCGGCGAACATTGCCGAGATAATGGCTTCGCCGACTGGGCGTCCCTTGCCGAAAGAGGGGTTGAGGTGCATGCGCAGACCGGGCGCAGCGTTGACTTCGACAACGCCGCCGCCTTGTTCTTCGAGGGGCTTGTGCACGCTTTCACACACCACATCCACGCCGCAGATGTCGAGTCCGATCATCTGGGCGGCTTCCACGGCGCGGGCCGCGACTTCCGGATGTACGTCGTCGGTGACATCGGTGGCGGTGCCGCCAGTGCTCAGGTTGGCATTATTACGCAGCGTGACGCGCTCCCCTTTGCTGGGTATCGAATCTGTATTCATGCCCTGGACTGCCAGGCGTGCCACCGCGATGTCATCAAGGTGGATCCTGCTCAGCGAGGTCGCATGCCCCTCGCTGCGGCGCGGATCGCTGATTATCTGATCCACGAGCATGCGCACGCTGTGGATACCATCGCCGATAACATGCGGCGGTTCGCGCCGGGCTGCTGCAATGACATGCTTGCCAACCACGAACAGACGATGATCATGGCCGGGGATGAAGCGTTCCACCATCACTTCGCTGCTGATTTCAGCCGCTGCTGCGTAGGCGATATCGAGATGATTACGGGCAATGATGTT
>JANMKH010000057.1:0-3022 GCA_031371965.1 Sulfuriferula sp. | reverse complement strand
GCTTCTCCATCCCCAGGGCAGCATTCCTCGGCGCGCCTGTCCGAGAAAACCGGGCGGGTGCGTCAAGCATTGCAGATAATGGAAAATCTGGATTGATCATTGTCGGATTCTAGTTATTTTAAATGACCGGCCCATTTCAATAGTCGGGTCTTGATCCGGGTCTGTAACTGGGGACGCTGCCCCAATCTTATTGTTCTGTCATTGGCTTCGCGCACCTGTTTCAGCAAACCCAGTGCAAAATCGGCTGCCGGGGCTTTTTTAGCAGGTGCTCTATTTAACACGATTTCAGCGATGGCAAGAAAACCTGCAGCGTAAGCCCGCGCCGAATACTTATCGAGGACGCTTTGACGGCCCCGTTCGCCGAGTCGTTTGGCCAATGCGTCATCGTTCAAGATGCGTAGAACTGCCTGTGCACAGGCATCTTCATCTCCCAATGGTACCAGCAGGCCATCTATTTCGTGCTCGATGCATTCGCGCAAGCCAACGCAATCCATCGCGACAGCAGGCTTGTTTAATGACATGGCTTCCAGTGCCGCTAAACCCTGCCCCTCAAATATCGCAGTGGATAGGAATACATTACTTTGCGCCAGCAGGGCCGGTACATCGCTTCTTGGCCCCAATACGAATACCCGGCCATCCAGTCCCAGTTCCTTGATCTGCTTGTGCAGCGCCTCTGCCAAATCCTTGGCTTCGTCCGGTCCGGCAATGACAAAGCAAACGCTTGCATGCGTATCCGCCACCCGCCTGGCCACTCGAACAAAAGTGGCAAAGTCTTTTTGCGCCGAGATGCGCCCCACACCCGACACCAGCGGGATATTCGCGGCTAATCCCAGCTCCTCACGGATGGGCTTGCCCGGTTGCCGCGCACGGATATCCAGGTCGTCAACGTCGATACCGTTATACAGCGTGCTGACTTTCTCCGCAGGCAGCCATTGCAACAGGCTGTTGCGCACATCCTCCGAGACCGCAATGACATGATCGCCCAGTTCGCCCAGCAACCAGGCGTAGGCCGCCGGCCCCATGAATCCGGTATAGCGCTCAAGGTCGATTTCGAAGGGGGCATGGATATGCCAGACCGCAGGCACATTCGCCTTGCAGGCAGCGATGGCTCCGTCGATGAGGTGGCCGGTATTCAGATGGATGAGGTCAAATGCATCCTCGCGCAACCAACGCTCGATCATCTCCGCGCGGGTGGCGGCGCGCGCCAGGTAGGCCAGTTCAGCAGCTTTGCTTGGACCTGTACAACACCCCAAAGGGGCAACCCGGTAGGCCACGCCCAATTCGTCCAGCGCCTGAGTGACATCGCCCCGGTCAGGCACCAGGGCGCTCACTTCTACCTTGAGTTGGCGCAAGGCGCGCAGCAAAGTCAGGGTAGTGCGGTCCACGCCGTTGACCAGGTTTGAGTAATGGAAAACATGCAGGATTTTCATTTGCCCAGCCTCATGGTCTTGCGTGTTTTGGTATAGACACGCCGCAACTGGTGTCCGGACACGCACAAGGCAGCGGCCAGGGCGCTGCGTTTGCGCAGCGCACCGATTGCGATGTCAGGATAATGCACAAGAAGATGCTTGAACACGGAATGAAATAACGGCATGCGTGAAAAGCGGACAACGAATTCCGCGATCAACGAAGCATTCCCCGGGTGAATGCAGAGTTTGTTTTCCAGCAACCGGGCATCGAGTTCGCGCACCCGTTCCAGCCCTTGAGCGGAAGACAATTGCGGCCACACCGCAGAGGCGGGAATGCTGCCCAGGCCGGTGTCCAGAAACCAGCTCACCAAACGTCGTATCAGGACGTCCATGATGTTGTTGGCGAGCCCCACTTTGGGGGCGAACTTGATATTGCGCAGGGGCAATATATGCGGCTCGGCACAGGTCAGCAGGCTGCGGGCAATGGCCCAGCCGGTTGCCGGCCCGGTTTCCGCAATGACGACCGGCAAGCCATCAATCAATCCGCGCCGAAACACCATGCAACTCAAGTTGCCCCGGTCTCTGCCCAGCAAAGTTTGCCTCGTCCAGCGCGGCTCCGGGCTGGGGTCTTTGATGGCGTTCCCGTTGGCATCGAGCGCATCCGGGTAATACAGATCCGAAGCAGCATAGACCAGCGAGCGATTCGGGTCAGCCCGAAATGCGGCCACGCCATGCGCCAGAAATTCGGAGTGATGTCGGCACCCCGCAGCCATACACGCGATGAACTCGCCGCGCGCATCAGATAGTGCCTGTTGCCAGGCCAGGGCCACCTCGCTGGCAAGTGGTAAAACGCGCAGCCTGGGATGCAGCAGTGAAGCGGGTAAATCCACAGCCGTGCCATCCGTGGAAAAAACAATCATCTCGGCATTGTCCGGTAACGCATCCAGACCAGACTGGATGCGAACCGGTAGTTCAGGGTCATCCGTCTGAGTGGGGACGAGCAAGGTAAGCTCAAGGTTAGCGAGGGATGCCGGAGTGTGGCGCGCCGATTTGTTCTTGGCAATTGTCGCGCGGCCTGCCTTGCCAAGCACCAGTTGCCCGAGCCAGGGTAAGCCATCCCGCCTCAATAAACCGGCCAATTGCTCCGCATGATCCGGTTCGTTGTACAGCCAGTCCACGCAAACCGCTTCCCGGTCAGAAATGAGTTCTTGCGCTGCAAGCTCGCGCCAGCGGAGCAGAGCCGGGCTAGGCGCGGGATCGGGAATCAGGTGCGAGACTTTCTCATCAAACCAGCTCCCGGCTGGAAAGGTCCGCACCAGGGCCAGCGCAAGCTGGTTTGCACGATGGCCGTCTTGTGCCACCATTGCCGTGAAGGCCTGCGCCCGGATGTTCAGACAATCTTCCGTCTGCGGGCGTGCGTTGCCGTGCGTGGCGCCGCTCGGGTTGAATCGCCAGCGCGTCAGCAGGTAAGGCAGGTTGGTCATGCGATGACCCGCCAGCAGCAGATTAAAAAACACGCCATAGTCCATGCACCCTTGCTTGATTGCCGTGTTATAACCGCCGCAAGCCAGGATAGCTTCCTTGCGCGCCATGATGGTGGGATGGTGCAGGGC
>JANMKH010000070.1:0-10549 GCA_031371965.1 Sulfuriferula sp. | reverse complement strand
ATGCCGCCAGCGATCTGGCGCGGGCGCAAAAGCTGGTGGAGCAGAAGTTTCTCAGCCAAGCCGCGCTGGACGCGCGCATCAATACCGACAAAACGGCGCGCGCCAAACTCGCTGCCATGCGTGCCCAGCTCAACATCAGCGCCAACCAGTCGCGTTATACCGCGCTGACCGCCGATGCGGCAGGGGTGGTGACCGCTGTCAATTTCGAGGCAGGACAGGTGGTGAGCGCCGGCCAGCCGGTGCTGCGTCTGGCTTACGCGGGTGACAAGGAAGTTCATGTGCGCGTGGGCGAGGCGCAGGCACGCCAGCTCAAAGCAGATGCGCCGGTGCGCATACGTCTGTGGTCGGCGCCTGGCAAAACCTACACTGGGGTGATCCGCGAAGTGGCCCCCGCAGCAGACGAGAACCGCACCTATCTGGTAAAAGCCACGCTCAAAGACGCCGATGACGCGGTCAAGCTGGGCATGAGTGCGACGCTCCTGTTTGCAGATACTGCCAGCAGCGTGCCCGTCATCGCCCTACCCCCGGGCGCCTTGTTCCAGAATGAGCAACAGCCGGCGGTATGGGTGGTCAGCGCGCAGCATCAGCTCAGTGCAGTTCCGGTTGCAGTCGTGCAATACCGCAGCCACGCCGTCCTGGTGCGCGGCGCGCTGCTGCCCGGCAGCCAGGTCATTGCCGCAGGGGCGCACAAGCTGCTGGCCGGGCAAAAAGTCCAGCCGGTACCCTACGACGGCGTCTCCCCGGTGGGCGCCGGGAGCCGCCTGTGAGCCGATTTAACCTGTCGGAATGGGCACTGGCGCACCGCAATTTCGTACTTTACCTGATGGCGCTGTTCACCATCCTGGGTGTGCTCGCCTACGGCAAGCTGGGGCAATCGGAAGATCCGCCGTTCACCTTCAAGGTGATGCTGGTGCAGGCCTACTGGCCGGGCGCCAGCGCCAAGGAAATGGAACAACTGGTGGCCAACCCCATCGAAAAGGCGCTGCTGGAATCACCCCACATCGACACGGTAAAAAGTTTTTCCCGCCCTGGCTCGACACAGCTTTTTGTCACCGGCCAGGATGCGACCCCCGCGCGCGACATCCCGAATATGTATTACCAGGTGCGCAAGCGCGTCGGCGACATCCAGCGCACGCTGCCACAAGGCGTGGTCGGACCTTTTTTTAACGATGAATTCGGCGAGACTTACGGCAATGTATTTGCGCTGACCGGGGATGGTTTCAGCCTGGCACAGCTGCGCGATACGGCTGACAAGCTGCGCAAGGAATTGCTGCGCGTGCCGGGGGTGGCAAAAGTTGACGTAATCGGCGTTCAGGATGAAAAAATCTACGTCGAGCTATCCAACCAGAAACTCGCCAATCTGGGGTTCAGCGCCAACGAGATCGTCACTGCACTCCAAGCCTGGAACGCAATGAGCGCCGCGGGCAGCTTCGAGACACCGACCGACCGCATCTATATCCGTCCGAGTGGGCGTTTCCAGAGCGTCGAGCAAATCCGCGATCTGCCAATACGCGTAGGAAATCACACCGTGCTGCTGAAAGACATCGCCGAGGTCAAACGCGGCTACGCCGACCCGGCACAGCCCGAGATGCGCTTTGAAGGCACCCCGGCAATCGGTATCGGCGTATCCATGCAGGCAGGCGGCGACATTATCGCCTTAGGCAAGCATCTCGATGCCGATATCGGCCGCATCGAGAAGCAGCTCCCGGCGGGACTGGTGCTGCACCGGGTAAACGACCAGCCGCGTGCAGTGCGCGCCTCGATCAGCGTGTTTCAGCGCTCGGTGGCGGAGGCCGTCATTATCGTGCTGGCGGTGAGTTTTTTCAGCCTCGGCCTGCGCGCCGGCACCGTGGTGGCGCTGTCCATTCCGCTGGTGCTGGCAGCGACCTTCTTCTTCATGAATATCTTCGACGTCGGCCTGCACAAAATCTCGCTTGGCGCACTCATCCTGGCGCTCGGCCTGCTGGTGGACGACGCCATCATCGCGGTGGAAATGATGTCGGTGAAAATGGAGCAAGGCTTTGACCGCATCCAGGCAGCCAGCGCCACTTACGCCACCACGGCGTTTCCCATGCTCACCGGCACGCTGGTTACCGCCGCCGGATTTTTGCCGATTGCCACGGCGCAATCCACCGTGGGCGAATACACGCGTTCACTGTTCGAGGTGGTGACCATTGCGCTGCTGCTGTCGTGGCTGGCGGCGATTGTGGTGATCCCCTATCTGGGCTACAAGCTGCTCCTGCCCAACCCGCACCCGGGCGCAGTAAAGCCCCGCCGCTTTGCCGGCTTGCGGCACAGGATTCAGGCCGTTAGCGCACGCCAGCATGCGTTGGGCGAGATGTTTTACAAACGCTTTCGTGGTGTGGTGACGTGGTGCGTAACCCAGCGCAAAACCGTGATCCTGATCACGCTGCTGGTTTTCCTTGGCGCGGTATTCAGCTTCCAGTTTGTGCAGAAGCAGTTCTTCCCTGACGCCACCCGGCTGGAGCTTCTGGTCGATCTGAAACTGCCGGAAGGCAGTTCTCTGGCCGCCACCCAGCATGAGGTCGTCAAGCTGGAACACTGGCTCAACCAGCATAAAACCGGGGTTGATAATTATGTGGCTTATGTCGGTAGCGGCTCGCCGCGCTTCTATCTGCCGCTGGACCAGCAGCTCCCTGCAGCTAACTTTGCCCAGTTCGTGATTACCACCAAAAATATCGAAACCCGGGAACACTTGCGCAGCCAGCTCATCGCCTTGCTCGACAGCGCCGAATTCTCCGCCCTGCGCGGACGCGTACTGCGACTGGAAAACGGCCCGCCGGTAGGCTTCCCGGTGCAGTTCCGCATCTCCGGCGATAATTTCGACACCTTGCGCAGCATCGCCGGGCGCATGGCTGCCAGCATGCGCGCCAACCCCAATCTGCGTAACGTGCAGATGGACTGGGGCGAGCGCTCCAAGGCGATCTTCCTTGACGTGGACCCGGCCCGAGCACAGGCGCTGGGCGTAACCCAGCAGAGTCTGTCGCAACTTTTGCAAACCGCCATCCAGGGTGCCGGGATCACCACCTACCGGGAGCGCGACCAGCTCATCGAAGTGGTCTTGCGCGGCGCGCCGCTGGAACGCGAGCACATGAGCTTGCTCGCCAATCTCAACGTGCCCACGGCGAGCGGGCGCACCGTGCCGCTATCGCAGATTGCCACGCTGCGCTATGGTCTGGAGGACGGCCTGATCTGGAAGCGCAACCGCGTACCCACCATCACCGTCATGGGCGATATTTACAGCAATATTCAGGCGCCCACCGTATCCGAGCAGCTTGAGCCGCAGATGGATAAAATTCGCGCCACGCTGCCGCTCGGCTATCGACTGGAAACCGGCGGCGCGACAGAAGAAAGCGCCAAAGCCAATGCCTCCATCAATGCCGGGCTGCCGATCTTTCTGGTAGCTGTTTTAACCCTGCTGATGCTGCAGTTGCAGAGCTTCCAGCGTGTGGTGATGGTGCTGCTGACCGCACCGCTCGGGCTGATCGGCGTGGCAATGGCGCTATTGCTGTCCAATCGTCCGTTCGGCTTTGTCGCCATGCTGGGCACGCTCGCACTCACCGGCATGATCATGCGCAATTCGGTTATCCTGATCGACCAGATTGAACGCAACATTCGTGAAGGCCAGACGCCATGGGATGCCATTATCGAAGCGGCAGTGCGCCGTTTTCGCCCGATCATGCTCACCGCCATGGCGGCCATACTGGCGATGATCCCACTGTCGAACGACATATTTTTCGGGCCCATGGCCACCGCCATCATGGGCGGCCTGTTCATTGCCACGATATTGACCCTGCTGTTTCTGCCCGCGTTGTACGCGGCGTGGTTCCGCGTTAAACGCCCCTGAACAAGGTCAACATCCTGAAAACACTATTCAGCCACAGAGAACACAGAGCACACAGAGTAAAATCAAAGCATTGCCACAAATCCTGCGGGTCAAAATACCGGCTGGATTGGTTTCATCTCTGTGTCCTCTGTGTTCTCTGTGGCTAAAGATTTTTTAAGGGACTTATCATGAGCAATCATAGTTGCGATCACGATCCTGCAGGACACCCCATTCCAGGCAGCATCGGCATTCCGCGCCAGGGCGAATTCGACCCAGCCGCATTTGAGCGAGCCGTCACTGATTTGTTACTGGCCTGCGGGGTCAACCCGGACAGCACTCACACCGGCAAAACCGCCCAGCGCGTACGCGAGCTATGGCAAAAGCGCCTGCTCGGCGGCTATGCCATTGACCCCGCGGAGGCGCTGGGAGAAGGCTTCGAAGACAGCCGCCAGGACATGGTCGTGGTGCGCGGCATCGCCATCCACGGTGTCTGCCCGCACCACCTCGTACCGTTTCGCGGCGTCGCGCACGTCGCCTACATCCCCGGTGGACGCCTGCACGGCTTCGGCCGCATCGCCCGGCTGGTGGACGCCATCGGCCACCGCTTCACCTATCAAGAATGGATGACGCGCGACATCGCCGAGGCGCTGATGACCCACGGCAAAGCGCTGGGCGCCGCGTGCATCATCGAAGCCGAACAGCTATGCCTGTTGCTAGGCGAAGACCGGCGCGGCGACGAACGCGTGGTGACGCAGGCGTTTACCGGATGTTTTCATAGCAGCGACCAGACGCGGAATGAGTTTTTAAGGGCAGTGCGGGGGTGAAAATGTTTTCGGGATTTATGTGGGAAGCGCAGGTTTGGACAGTATCTGTCGTTACGGAATTTAGTGGGGTCTAGAGCTGCCAACATCCCCGAGCGGCCGGTCAATCTTCTCAGAATCCGACAATCAACTTTCGCATGGACTGTCAGTATTGCTTTTACCGCACCTGGCGATGTGGTCGAGGATTGTCAAGTCACCCAAAGTTTGGTAACCCCCCTCAAGCGACTGGAAAGCAACCGACACTGACAAACCCAGGGCACACAGCAGCCCGTCAAGTTAAGAGTTGCCTTAAAGCATGAAAGATATAGTTCGCGAGCACACGAAAAGTGATAAACATTTCGGCCATCTCGTAGAGCACGAAGAAGCCAATCGTATAAAACATTCCGGGATGCTTGCGCTCAATGGTCAGTAGAAAACCCGTTACGGCGTGGCGCCCTTGCAGTTGGGATGTCGCTAGAACAAGGGTGATGCCGATCAGTCCACCGCCAATCAGGTCAGACGGATAATGCAAGCCAAAGTAAAGCCTCGGAAGACAGATAAATACTGCCGCGTGAAAACAGGCCCAAAGCCCAATTCTTGGTGAAATTCGAAAAATAGAGGCCGCTAATGCAAACGCCATGACTGCGTGGTCACTTGGGAATGAACTCCAACTTCGCATCTCGGGTGCCATAGGAGTCGAAAAATGCAAGTCTGGCCTTATAAACGGGCGATCCCGGAATGGTAACGTTAACGCAAAAACACGCCCAAAAAACAACGCGGATAAAGTCGTTAATATAGTCTCAAGCAATATCTGTCGGTTATGCGGCTGTTTGACAGTTCTCTCAAACCAAAGCCAACAGATTGCAAGAACCATAGGAAAGAACTGGATGATATTTGCATTGAGCAGCCATGCGGCAAACCCGTCAAGAAGCGGCCATCTGAACATGAACTGATTCAACCAGATGAGAGTCCGATCGTCCCAGGCTGTAATCTCTGAGGCTATGGTTAGCGGCAAATTCATGTTAGACCACTTTGGGGAGCAGACGCGACTAACCTTCGAATTTTGATACCATACGAGGTGGCGAGATACTCTCTTCCAGCGCCAACGGTGTACGTAACGGTACCACCGTTCATCCAGTGATAAATATCGACACACCTCATATTGAATTGGCCAGAACCAGAGAAATTAGAGGAATAGTTTGCCGATGCAAAACTACCCCATCTAATGCCAACGCCGACGAAGCTTGTACTTGAGTTTGAGTTGGGAGTACCCGAACCGCTTTCGTAATCCACAAAGCCACTCCGAAAATTTTCTGAACCTGAATAAGCAGTAACAATAACTCCTGCAAAGGTCGATTGACTCACCATCGCAACGCCGATAATGCGACTATCTCCAGGATCCGTTTAGAGTTCATTGTGCTTCAATTCGTTATTCCAAATGATTGGTATAAGCATGAGTCGCGCCAGGTAAAATTCTTCATGCTATCAATATGATGAGTTTTAATACAGCTCGCTGCACCCCGGTCTGTCTGTCCGGCTTTTCGACATAAACGGTACATTCCCGACGTCCCAGACAAATTGGTTGGCCTTTGTGGCCCGGTAAAGGGCAACACGCTACTACCTGATGTCGATTTGATTGTCGTTGCGGAAAGGCCACCCTGTTAAGGCTTGTCCGATGCCTGCCCTCAGCCGCAGACCTATCCGGACTCGGCAAATCTCGCTGGGCAGCTCGGTACTTTTCACGGCAATTTCGTTATTCACTGGCACGAGGTGCACAGCCTAAATTTTGCCGACCAACGCGAGTCAGGTCGTCACGTCCATCGTCAGGGCGAGTCGACCTTTGGACACCAGCATGGCGATTTCCAACCGAGAATGACAACACCCCTGTTTGCCCGGCCGCAGTGGGGTGGTCATGGCGCAGCACAGAACCGCTTAACACCCCCAACGAACTGCACTCATTTGGGACTGCATAGCGGCGTACTTCAAGCCGGGGTAGGCCGTGATCGGTAATCACGACGGGGTCGCCGCTGGTTTCCACACAGACGGAAAAGTTCCAGCACTTTTGTTTTGAATTGCGATTTTGATACTTGAACAACCAAGATTGTGCTTCTGGTCATAAAACCATAATAACAGAACAGCCAAGCCGTTTGCGTTGTGCAATCAATTGGCTGGACAGTACCCAGGTTTGAACCTGTATTTTGCCAAAATATACGGAAGAATTCCGCGTCAATTATCTCGCATGACATTGACGCATGGCAGGTGTTGCATGAATGCGTGGCATCTCTGTGTAGATGTAACAACTCGCTGCAACGAACATCACTGCGCCAGTTTGTGCGTACCCATAATCAATAAGCGCGCGTCACGCTGGCGAAAAATCAGCTTTCATGACGAGCTCGAAGGTGCTGCTTGCACTGGATTGCAGCATGGCACTCCCGCTTGCACCGGCTTGAATCAGACTTTGCCATTTCTCTCCCGTCGAGCACCATCCCGGTGCGCAATGACTATACTGAAATTATATGTAGTGTCATGCAATGGCACCATTTGCCCTCAATCCAGTCCAATTTCTGACGTTATTTATTTGGCATGCGCCTTGCTCGAGACAATGCAATACCCGATTGATCAACAATTAGGAGTTCGTCATGGGTCTATTCAATCAGTACATTGAACGCTACCGCCGCGAGGAGGAGGAATATTCGCTGGAGGAATTCCTCGACATCTGCAAACAGGATCACACCGCTTACGCCAGCGCTGCCGAGCGCATGCTGGCGGCTATCGGCGAGGCGGAACTGCTCGATACCCGCCTGAACCCGCGTATGTCACGCATTTTTTCCAACAAGGTCATCAAGGTCTATCCGGCATTCAAGGATTTCTATGGCATGGAGGAGACGATAGAGCAGATCGTGTCCTATTTCCGCCACGCCGCGCAGGGCCTGGAAGAACGCAAGCAGATTCTGTATCTGCTGGGGCCGGTGGGCGGGGGTAAATCGTCGCTGGCGGAAAAACTCAAACACCTGATGGAAAAAGCGCCGTTCTACGCCATCAAGGATTCGCCGGTGAACGACTCGCCGCTGTCGCTGTTTGCTGCGGACGAGGACGGCGATATTCTGGAACAGGAATACGGTATTGCGCGTCGCTATCTGGGCAAGGTGCTGTCGCCGTGGGCAGTCAAGCGCCTGCACGAGTACAACGGCGACATCACAAAATTCCGCGTGGTCAAGCGCTGGCCTTCGGTGCTGGGGCAGATGGGGATTTCCAAGACCGAACCGGGCGACGAAAACAACCAGGATATTTCCGCACTGGTGGGGAAGGTCGACATCCGCAAGCTGGAAAAATACTCGCAGGATGACGTCGATGCCTACAGCTTTTCCGGCGGATTGTGCCTGTCCAACCAGGGACTGATGGAATTCGTCGAGATGTTCAAGGCGCCGATCAAGGTGCTGCATCCGCTGCTGACTGCGACACAGGAAGGCAACTACAAGGGCACCGAGGGCTTCGGCGCGATTCCGTTCGACGGCGTGATACTGGCGCACAGCAACGAGTCGGAGTGGACGACGTTCCGCAACAACAAGAACAACGAGGCGTTTCTCGACCGTATCTATATCGTCACGGTGCCGTATTGCCTGCGCGGGTCCGAAGAGGTGACAATTTACGAGAAGCTGATGCAGCACAGCTCGCTGTCTGAAGCACCGTGCGCCCCCGGCACGCTGGAAATGCTGGCGCGGTTTTCGGTGCTGACGCGCCTGAAGGAACCGGAGAATTCCAGCACCTATTCCAAAATGCGCATCTACGATGGCGACAACCTCAAGGACACCGACCCCAAGGCCAAGAGCTATCAGGAATACCGCGATTTTGCCGGGGTGGACGAGGGCATGACCGGGATTTCCACCCGCTTCGCGTTCAAGATTCTGTCGCGGGTGTTCAACTTCGACCATACCGAAGTGGCCGCCAACCCTGTGCATCTGCTCTACATACTGGAACAGCAGATCGAACAGGAGCAGTTTGCACCCGAAGTGGAACAGCGTTACGTCGCCTACCTGAAAGAATTTTTGTCGCCGCACTATGCCGAATACATCGAGAAGGAATTGCAGACTGCCTATCTCGAGTCCTATTCGGAGTACGGTCAGAATATCTTCGACCGTTACGTGACCTACGCTGACATGTGGATACAGGATCAGGAATACCGTGACCCCGACACCGGCGAGAGCCTCGACCGCGGCCAGCTCAACGCCGAGCTGGAAAAAATAGAGAAGGCTGCCAGCATTGCCAATCCCAAGGACTTCCGCCACGAGGTGGTCAACTTCGTACTGCGTGCGCGCGCCCAGAACCACGGCAAGAACCCGGCCTGGACCAGCTATGAAAAGCTGCGCGTGGTGATCGAGAAACGCATGTTCTCCAGCACCGAAGATCTGCTGCCGGTGATTTCCTTCAACGCCAAGGCGTCCAGCGAGGAGCAGAAAAAGCATCACGACTTCGTCCAGCGCATGGTGACCAAAGGCTACACCGACAAGCAGGTGCGCTTGCTGGCCGAATGGTATCTGCGCGCCCGCAAAACCTCATGATGAAATTGCTGCCATGAGCCAGCTCGTCGACCGTCGCCTGTCCGGTAAAAACCGCAGCGCCGTCAACCGCCAGCGCTTTCTGCGCCGTTTCAAGGAGCAGATACGCGAAGCCGTGAAGCATGCGGTTTCCAGCCGCAAGGTGGCTGATCTGGCGCGCGGCGAGAAGATTTCCATACCTGCCAAGGACATGTCCGAGCCTGCGTTCCATCACGGCTCGGGCGGGCGCCGCAACATCGTCCATCCCGGCAACCGTGAGTTCGTGCGCGGCGACAAGGCGGATCGCCCCGAAAAAGGCGGCGGCAACGGGGGCAGCGGTAGCGCCTCGGAAGACGCCGAAAACATGGATGATTTCGTGTTCGAACTGTCGCGTGAAGAATTCATGGACTATTTCTTCCAGGATCTGGCGCTGCCGGACATGGTAAAGAAACAGCTCGCCGCCGTGCCCGAAGTGAAGCGCGCACGCGCCGGTTTCGTCAGTCAGGGCAATCCGTCCAGTCTGCACGTGGTGCGCTCCATGAAACAGGCCATCGGCAGGCGTATGGCGATGTCATCGAGCCCGCGCGCAGCATTGCGCGAAGCCGAAGAAGCGCTGCAGGAACTGCTTGCCAACGGCCTCGACGCCAGCCCTGAAGCCGACGTCTTGCGTGAGGAAATTGTCAGTCTCAAGGCACGCATTGCCGCCGTGCCTTTCATCGACACCTGGGACTTGCGCTACGCCAACCGGGTGGACCAGCCCACGCCGAGCAGCCAGGCCGCGATGTTCTGCCTGATGGATGTATCCGGCTCGATGGACGAAAACCGCAAAAATATCGCCAAGCGCTTTTTCATGCTGCTCTACCTGTTTCTCACCAAGAGCTACGAGCGCATCGATCTGGTGTTCATTCGCCACCACACCACCGCCAAAGAGGTCGATGAGGAGGATTTCTTTTCTTCGCGCGAGTCCGGCGGCACGGTGGTATCGAGTGCGCTGGTGCTGATGCGCGACATCATCCGCGAGCGTTATCCTTCGGCCAACTGGAACATCTACGCCGCGCAGGCGTCGGATGGCGACAACTGGGAGAACGATTCGCCGCGCTGCCGGGAACTGCTGGTGCAGGACATTCTGCCCCTGACGCAGTATTTCGCTTACGTCGAAATCGAAACCGAACAGCCGCAAAGCCTGTGGCGCGAATACACTCAGGTCAGTGCAGCCAGCCGGCGCTTTGCCATGCAACGCATCCTCTCGCTGGAAGATATCTACCCGGTATTTCGTGAACTGTTCAGGAAAAAGGTGGCCTGAGATGACCGATACAAATCCCGTCGCCGAACGCCAGCCTTTGTCCGAAGGTTCCGAATGGACCTTC
>JANMKH010000556.1:0-2025 GCA_031371965.1 Sulfuriferula sp. | reverse complement strand
GATCTGGTCCCAGCGGGTAAAATGCGCCTTCGATAAACACCTGTCTGCTCTACTGCTTCTGACACTTACACATTACGATTCTTAATACTATGCAAGATAATCAAAAACCAATTGTCTCTAGTACCGCTGAGTTGCAACATGAAGTTGCGGAACTGATGATTGAATGTTTAAACCTTGAAGTTACTGCAGATCAAATTTCCGCTGATGCCCCCTTGTACGGCGATGGCTTGGGCCTGGACTCCATTGATGTGCTGGAAGTCGCGCTGATGGTATCCAAGCGTTATGGCCTCCAACTGCGTGCTGACAGTGCCGACAATCAGCATATCTTCAGCTCGCTGCGCAGTCTTGCAGACTATATCGCAACGCAGAGAACCAGCTGATGCGCCGCGTCCTGCGCTGGCTGGGTATTGCTGCGCTGGTGATCGGCTATCCGGTATTGGCTCATTACACCAATGAATCCGCAAGCAACCCTAATTTGGGCGCACTGGTAGCCATTGCCCCGGTAGTCTTGATTGCACTGATCCTGGCTTGGCGTTCATCTCAGCGTATCGTGATGCTGGGCGTGCTGGTACTGGCGTGTGCGGCATTGTGGTTTGGCTGGTCGACGCTTGAGCACCATTTCGGCCTGGTTTACTGGCTGCAATATATGGCTATGCAGCTAATCCTGTTCATGACTTTTGCCCGCACTTTGGTCGCCGGACGTCAACCGCTGTGTACCCGCTTTGCAGAGGCCGTGCATGCGCCCTTGACGCCACAGCACGAAAATTATGCACGTCAGGTGACCGTAGCCTGGACTCTGTTCTTTGCTGCGATGGCATTGATTTCGACTTTGCTGTTTTTTCTGGCGCCGTTGGCCGTATGGTCGGTTTTTTCCAATTTTCTGACCCTCCCCCTGGTTGCATTGATGTTCATTGCCGAATACTGGGTACGCAGGTGGCTATTACCCGATACCCAGAATATGCGCATCCTTGATGCGGTACGTGCATTCCGGAATCACTCGGCGCGCCCACGCTAGCTTGCCGTAGCCTTGATCATGTCTCAATTGCCGCTGGTATCTCACGTCTCCCCGGACAGCATCATTGCCTGGCGCGCCGAGGGCGCCGTCACGCTCCGTCAGTTCCTCGCCGAAGTCAGGCAGCTTGCCGCCCGGTTTCCAGCAGGGGGTCACCTGCTCAATATGTGCAGCGACCGTTACCGCTTCAGCGTGGGTCTGGCGGCTGCCATTACAACCGGTAAAGTCAGCCTGCTGCCATCCACCCATACCTCGGAAACCATACGTCAAATCAAGGTTTTTGCACCGGATGTGTTTTGTTTGACGGATAGCGACCTGTGCACGGTGGACCTGCCGCTACTGCGCTATCCGGTCATGACCCCGTACCCGGCCGAAGCATTTGCCATTCCGCAAATTGATGCCAGCCAGCGCATCGCTGTGGTATTCACTTCTGGCTCCACCGGTACCCCGCAACCGCATCCCAAAACCTGGGGTGCGCTGGCGAGCAGCGTGCAGGCCGAGGCAGCACGACTGGGGCTGCTGCACAATACCCCTCACACACTGATTGGCACCGTACCGCCGCAACACATGTACGGGTTCGAATCCACGGTACTGATGGCATGGCATAGCGGCAACGCCCTCAGCCATGCGCAGCCGTTTTACCCGGCCGACATTTGCCAAGCGCTGGCGGCGGTGCCCACGCCGCGCGTGCTGGTCTCTTCGCCCGTGCATCTGCGCGCCCTGCTGGATGCGGGGCTGGCATTGCCGGAGCTGGCGCTGGTGGTATCCGCCACTGCCCCGCTGTCTGCCCAGCTTGCGCAGGACGTCGAGGCGCGTTGCCATGCGCCGCTCATGGAAATTTATGGCAGCACCGAAACCGGCCTGATTGCCACCCGCCGCCCTACCCAAAGCGAGGAATGGCGGTTGCTTCCCGGGATAAAATTGATTGCGGATGGCGCCAGTGTGCGCGCTTGCGGGGGTCAGTCAAGGGCTTCACCGTAGCTCCGTACTATCCACTTTCGATCACTTGGATT
>JANMKH010000541.1:0-8626 GCA_031371965.1 Sulfuriferula sp. | reverse complement strand
CCAGGTTGGACGCGAGGCCGGTGGAGGGGATCATATGCAGGGTGATCATGATGAAAAAAATCAACAGAAAAAACATGATGTCGATCATCGGGATGATCTCGATGCGGGCTTTGCGCGGCTCGAAGTAGCGCATCTCAGGCCTCGCCGATACGAACTGCGCGCGGACCGTTTTCATGGGCTCTGCCCTGATGATCTGGCTGCGCATGGTAGTGCGGGTACATGTGGTTAAGCAACATCACCTTCAAGGTTTCCAGCTGGTGCATGATGACGCGTACCCGGTTGTTCAGACCGTTGAAAAACATTAACCCGAGAATCGCGATGAACAGGCCGGAGGCGGTTGCCAGCAAGGCCTCTGCCACACCGCCCGTCACCTTGATAGGCGCGCTGCCCGGGTCGGACAGCACCTGAAATGCATTGAACATACCGATGATGGTGCCCAGCAGCCCGAGTAGCGGCGCCAGGGTAACGATGGTGTCCAATACCCACAGATAACGGTCGACGCGCGGCGCTTCGCGCATGATGCCCTCTTCCATTTTGTCGGAAAGACGGTCGAAATGGTGATTGAGATCATGCTTGAGCACCGCGTCCAGCACCCGCGCATGCGGAAGCTGGCTGCAATGCTTGCTGAGCTCGCGCAGCATGGGCATCTCGGCGCGCGTCACCGAATCCAGCTGTGCCATCACATGGTTGCCGGCGACCAGAACGCGTCTGAGATACCAGGCGCGTTCCAGCGCGATGGTCAGTGCCACCAGCAGCAAAATGGCCATCAGGTAGAGAATGCCGCCAGACGTGTCGGCGACGTGTTGAATCATGTCCAAATTCATTCTATGAATACCTTTCTTTTACATGCTGACCGAGAGGCTCAACTGATAGCTGCGCTCCGGAAGCGTAAAGTACATCGGGTTATTGTTGGCGTCGTAGGTGCCCAACGCATAGATGTCAGTTTTGTTGAACAGGTTGTTGATCTGAAATCCCAGCTTGGCTTCTTTTGCCCAGCTCGCGACATTTTTAAGCGTGTAACTGGAAGCGAAGTTGGCGACGGTGTAAGCGGCCAGCGGTATGGTTTCACCGGTATCCCCGAAGCGGGAGCCGACGTGTTTGGCGGTCAGGGATGCATAGAGCTGACCCTGGTTGTAGATCACGCCCGCTGCTGCGGTGGTTTTCGGTGTATTGGGCAGCCACTGGTTATTGGTATTGTCCTTGGCGCTGTTGAGGGAATAGTTCCCGTACAGGCTGAAACCTTGCCCGACATAGTAGGTTCCTTCACCCTCCACACCCTTGTAGGTGGCGCCGCCGGCATTCGAGAAAATCGTGCCAGTACCGCTTGGCGAAGAGATGATCTTGTTCTTGAAATCGATTTGATAAATATCGGCTGACAAGGCGAGGCGCTGGCTGGCCCAGGTTGTACCAAGTTGGTAGTTCATCGTTTCTTCCGGCTTGAGTGTGCCGAGATCCGGATTGGCTTTATAGAATGAGTTGAGATTCGGCGCCTGGAAGCCCTTGGCAAGCTGCACATAGGCCGACCAGTTTTTCTGGATGGCATAGTGAGCAGTCAGTGCAGGCAGCGCCTTGGTCCAGGTATGGTCGCCGCTGTAGGGTAAACCGGTTCCCTGATTCACTGCTGCATCGAGCGTGCGGCGGAAGGACACGTATTTCAGGCCCGGTGTGATGGTCAGGTTATCCGTCGCTTTCCACGCATAGTCGATATAAGGCTGAATGGTGGTCAGGGTATCGTTCATCAGCCGATCCGTTGCGGCGGAGGTGGGCGTCGCATTCAAAGCGCCACCGTTGGTGAAATCGATTTCGTATTGCGAGCGGTTGTTGGTCTGATGGTCAACCCATGCGCCCAAATGCAGATCGCCCGGCCCCATGGTTCTGGAAAGGCGCAGCAAGTCGCCGACTGACCGGTAGTTCATGGTCATCTTCTGTCCCGGGACATTATTGGCGCCGTAAACGGTGCCGTTCGGCTGGGCACCGCCCGGATCAGCGCCGTTGAAGCCATTGTGGTAGTAAGCATAGGTGTAGAGCTTGTTGTCCACCTTCCAGTCGCCTTGCTGTGACTGCAGGCCGATATATTCGAAATCCGAGGTGATGTCGTCGTAGTTATAGCCGGCAAAGTTTTGGCTGGTCGGGTCGTTGTTCAGGCCATAGTTTTTGCCGTATAGCGCCATGTTTGCAAGTGTTGCCCCTTGCGGCACGTTTTGATGCAGTTTGTTCTGCATGCTCACGACAGTCAGCACGGTATTGTCGGAGATCGGTTTGATGACTTTCAGGAACAGATTGCCGCGCCGCAGGTGCGCATTGGTCAGATAGCCATCCGTCGCGAAATTCTTGTAGTCGATGAAGGCGCTGACGTCGCCGTATTTTTGCATGACGCCGGTATCGAATTCGGTACCGAACAGGCGCGTATTGAAACTCCCGAAAGCAGTATACGGCGTGAAAGTCGTCGCCGACAGGGGGTCTTTCGAGGTGACGGCCATGGTGCCGCCGAAGGTCGCGTTGCCGATATTGCTGGCATCGCCGGGGCCGCGATCGACGACGATACTGCCGGTGTCCTGAGGCATGAAATAGGATGTGGAATGCTGCGTGAAGTCGTTCGAATCACCCCAGGGTATGCCGTCGAAGGTGACGTTATATTGGCCGTTTGCAAATCCCCTCAGGTAGGGGCCGCCCGATTGCGATTCCATCATGCCGGGGCCATTCGGATCGACGCTCCATACGCTCGGCGCTATTTGTGCGATGTCGGTGTAATTGGAGCCGGCAGAAGCGTTTTCCTGGATGTAATGCTGGCTGATGATGGACTGGGGTTGGGTGGCGACCAGGGAACCCTGGGTTGGCGCCTGGTAGGGGGCGGAGGCAGGGTTATTGGAACTGGTTGCCGACGCATCGCCGGCACCGCTTTGTACTGTGCCCAAATCAACTGTGTCCTGGGCAAACGACGCATTGGCGCCGGCCGCCAGCATCGTGCCTAAAACCAGTTGTACCAGAAGCTTGACGCGAAAATCAGGTTGCCCGTTCATTTACATTACTCCTTTGGTCAGTGTGCGTTAATTACAAATCGATCAATGATGTAAGGGCAATCTACGCACTAAGACTTAGGAGAGAGTGAATGAATTGTGACAATTCTGTTGCAGAAGAACTATGCAAATGGCGCGATCGATAATGCGGCCTGGAGGGGTACGAATCTGCTTGTTGGCGAAATTCAAATCCAAACACTCACTGCTTCGCCAAATCGAATACAACGCGAGCACTCAGGCCATGCCCGTCCTGCCTGTTCGCGAGTGTCACCCTGGCTGATTCGCGTTGTGCGATCGCTTTTACGATGGCTAGCCCGATGCCGCTTCCTTCCGTTTCCTGGCCTGCTGCTCGAAAGAAGCGATCAAATACGCGTGGCAGCAAGGTTGCGGGGATTCCGGGGCCGGTGTCCAATATCTCTACCATCGCGTTGTGGCCTGAAACGTTAACGCTGACGTCCACTTTCCCGCCTTCGGGCGTATAGCGGATCGCGTTATCGATCAGATTGCCAATCAATATGCGCAAATCTTCAGGGTTTCCCGCAATGACTGCGGCATCGTCATGAATCATGCCGAGATCGATACCGCGGTGATCGGCCAAGGGGATAAAGTCGGCGATACAGGATTTAACAAAGGTATCCAAATGGACCTTGCTGCGCTCGATCGGCTTGTTTTGAGTTTCATAGCGGGCGATTTTGAGTAACTGCCCGACCAGATGCGATGCGCGCTGCGATCCGCGCCTCATCTCGTCAATCCGGATTTCGAGATCCTCGCGCGAGTGATTGCGCGACAGATTCTCGATTTGTAGCTGAAGCGCGGCAAGCGGAGTCCGCAACTCGTGTGCGGCATCCGACAAAAATTGGCGTTGCAATTCGAGCGCGTCCCCCAGGCGCGAAATGAGATCGTTCATGGCTCGTATGAGCGGGGCAACTTCTTCCGGAACATTTTCAGTGGGAAGCGGTACGTGACTTGCCACGTCGCGATGGATGGCTGCCTCGGTGACCACCTCGAGCGGCTTCAGCAGGCGGCTGACCACGACGCCGACCAGCAACCAGGAAAGCGGAATCAGTACGGCAACCGGGAATAGCACGCGTATCGCGGAGTGGGTTGCAATTTCCAGACGAACATCTTCTCCTTGAGAAACCTGCACCGTGCGATGCGGATGGATCATGGTATAAACCCGCCATTTCGAATTTTGCGACGACAATTCAGAAAATCCGGTAAGCGCCTGCCTGGGAAGATCGAAGCCAGGGCGGGACGACTGGGGCGGCGCGTTTTCAATCCACACCTGAATGACAAAATCTCTCTCCCTTTCCTCCTTGTTTTCTTTTTGAAACTGGGCTTGCATGGTGGGCAATTGGGAGCCTTCGTCAACACTGCGGGCGATCTGACGCAACTGGTGGTCGAGTAGCCCATTTGCCTCTTGTAGAGCGAAATAAAAGGAAATGCCGCCCGCCAGTACGCCTACCACAGACAAAAGCCCAACCAGCCAAAAAATGAGCTGCTTTTTCAGTGATTTCATGGCGGATGCTTCACTACCATCCAGCCGATACCCCGTACGTTACGGATAATTTCGTTATCGAATTTTTTGCGCAGGTAATGGATCAGTACATCGACGGCGTTGCTTCCAATTTCTTCGCTCAACGGGTATAGCCGCTCTTCGATCTGGACACGGGAAAGTATCGTTCCCGGCCTGTCGACCAGCGCATGCAACAAGGTAAACTCGCGGGCAGGAAGCGACAGGGTTTTTCCGCGATAGGTCGTTTCGTGGGTCGCCAGATTCAGTGCGATTTCGCCGTTTCCGACAGTAGACCGGGCGGGATCGTCATTGCGTCGCAGGATGGCCCGAATTCTGGCCATCAGTTCCTTCAACCCGAATGGCTTGATGAGATAATCGTCGGCACCCAAATCAAGCCCCATCACACGATCATCAATTTCATCGCGCGCCGTGATAATGAGTAACGGCGTGCAATCGCCCCTGGCACGCATGGTCTTTAGCACGTCAAACCCGGATTTGTATGGCAAGCCCAGATCGAGCAGAACGAGGTCATAGTTACCCGATTCAATGGCTGATTCCCCTGCCAAACCGTCACGAACCCAGGCGCCCGGCATGCCGACATCTTTTAATGCACGGACCAGGCTCTGGCCGATCATCGGATCGTCTTCGATAAGCAGGATTTGCATGTCAGACCAAACTCTTTATTGTTTGCTGCAAAATAGCACTCGACATTTTTTTCGAAAAAATGCTATTCATGCCGGTCGGCATATTGAAACAAATTCTGCCTGGATTAAGGCCTGATCCAGGCAGTGAAGAGTTGCTTATGAAGGTCAACCAGCCATGTTGGCCAGTATTTTATGTGACTAAAATGTCAAAACGATGATGGTTTTCTTGCTAAAAACTGACGATCTCTCGGTGCATTTTAATGCGAGCCAGAGATTACCGAGAGACATCCTTGAATTTGTCGCCGCTCACATTTTGCGATGGAAATGGATTAAGCGTTCTCTCAAACCTTCATCGGCAAAATCACCATCTGCATCCCCTGCAGATGCAGGCGGCGTTGCAGCACGTCGGCGGTCTGGTTGTGGAGCAGACGCGTGCCCCAGTTGTCGTGCACGAAAATCAGTTTGCTGGCGAAAAATACACAGTTGGAATAATCCGCATGGGTTTGCTGCGCCAGCCGGGTGAGCTCCAGGGCCACATCGCTGCCGTAGGCCAGCCTGGCTTCGGCGGCCAGGCCGTGGTGGTGGCAGAAATTGACGAAATACTGGAGATTCTCGCCGACTTCGTCGCGCAGGTGTTCGAGAGCACCGGTGCCGCCATAGCTTTGCGTGTCCACTTCACCGATGCTGAGAAAAACGAAATTCTTGAAATGATCCGGGAACAAGCGCTGTACCCAGAGCAAGGTGTGCATGCCGCTGCCTTTGCTTTTTCCTACCAGCAGCGCGGCAGTGGGCAGCGCGGGATCAACCGGGGGAGGATTGGGCACAGAAGCCATTTGCTGCCCGGCAAACAGATTGTCCACCTGTTTGAGTTGAACACGGGTTTCGTCATAGTGGCGGCGCACCAGCAGGCAGGCGCCAATCACCATGCTGGTGATGAGCACTGTCATCCAGCCGCCCTGCCCGAATTTTTCGACAATCAACACCACCAGTATCCCGCCGGTGACCGACAGCCCGGTGCCGGATAGAGCCAGGCGCCATAGCCATTTCTGTTCCACCCCGCGATTGCGCCACCAGTAGATGCACATGCCAGCCATCGACAGAGAAAAAGTCAGGAACACATTGATGCCATACAGCACCACCAGCAGCGTGACGCTGCCGCGGGTCAACAGCAATACGCCGATTGCCGCCACAGCCATCAGCATCACCCCATTGCGCGTAACCAGGCGGCTCGACAGATAACTGAACTGGTGGGGCACCCAGCGATCCGCCGCCATGTTGGCGAGCACCGCCGGGCCACCGAGAAAGCCGGTGTTGGCCGCGACAAACAACAGCCCCGCCTCCAATGCCAGGACCACCGGCAGCAGCCAGCGTGCCCAGTCCACGCCACCCAGTGTCCAGCTGTGCAGGATGTCTCTGAACACCACCGCATTGAGCGTTTCACCGGGCACATGGTGCACATTCCACAGCAGATACAGCATGATGATGCCGCTGGCTGTGAAGGCCAGCGAGACGGCCAGATAAAACATGGTCCATTTGCCGGTGCGGGCACGTGGCTCGGCCAGCGTATTGACGTTGTTGGATACCGCCTCCAGCCCGGTGTAGGTACCGCCGCCGGTGGAGTAGGCCAGCAGCAGGTGGGAGATGATAAACGCCCATCCCATCTGCGCGCTCAGGGTAAACGTTTCGGTAGTGGTGTCGTGCAGCAGGGTAGGCAAGCGGCCGCTGTGGAACATGATGCCGTACACAATCAGCACCAGATGGATGACGACAAAGCCGAGAAAAATCGGTAGCAGAAACTTGATGGATTCCTTCAGGCCGCGCAGATTCAGGATCACCAGTACCAGCACAAATACCAGTCCTGTCGCCAGCTTGAAAGGCTGCGCGCCCATCGGCAATAGTGAAAACAACGCATCGGCACCGCTTGCTACTGAAATGGCGATGGTGAGTACATAGTCCACAATCAGGGCTGCGCCGGATACCAGCCCGGCATAGGGGCCAATGAGTTTGGTGGCGACCTTGTAGCCGCCGCCGCCGCTGGGGAATAGCTCGATAACCTGGTTATACGCAAACGAAATCACGAACACCGTGAGTGCAGTGGCTATCGCCAGGTACAGTGCCAGATGGGTATGCTGACCAAGTGCGAGGAAGGCTTCTTCCGGGCCGTAACACGAAGACGACAAGCCGTCTGCGCCCAGCCCGACCCAGGCAAAGAAAGCGATCAGTGCGATATGCTGGCGCGTTTCGGGTTTCATCGGATCGCGTGGTGCACCGAAAACCTTGTCTCTGAGCATTTGCAAGGTGGGCATTGCCGTGATTTGCCTTGAGAGATGGAAATGTCCGCGCACTATAACGCTTTGCCGCACCTGACGGCTAGCGTAGAATAGTCGGCGGCGGGCCTCCCCGCATTGCAAGGCGGTGAATCTGGTCAGGTCCGGAAGGAAGCAGCCACAGTCGTTTATTGCAAGTGCCGGGGGTCGGGCTCGCCACTTCCACTGTCCGTTTCCTCCTTGCGTTTCTGTTAAACTTGGACGTTATGGCATATCAAGTATTGGCGCGTAAATGGCGCCCCAAATCCTTTGCAGAGCTGGCCGGCCAGGAACACGTGGTGCGCGCGCTGAGCAACGCGCTGACCCAGAACCGGCTGCATCACGCTTACCTGTTCACCGGCACGCGCGGCGTTGGCAAGACCACGGTGGCGCGCATCCTTGCCAAAGCGCTCAACTGCGAAACCGGCATTAGCGCTACCCCATGTGGTCAGTGCTCCGCGTGCATGCAGATTGATAGCGGGCGCTTTGTCGATTTGCTGGAGCTGGACGCCGCCTCCAATACCGGCATCGACAACATGCGCGAAGTGCTGGACAACGCGCAATATGCCCCCACGGTAGGCCGCTTCAAAGTCTATATCATCGACGAAGTGCACATGCTGTCCAAGGCGGCGTTCAACTCCATGTTGAAAACGCTGGAAGAGCCGCCCGAACATGTCAAATTCATCCTCGCCACCACCGATCCGCAGAAAATCCCGGTCACTGTGCTGTCGCGCTGCCTGCAATTCAACCTCAAGCAAATGGCGCCGGAGATGGTGCGCGAACATCTGGACAAGGTGTTGGGGCTGGAAGGCATCCAGTCCGAGCCCGCCGCGCTACGTCTGATTGCGCGCGCTGCCGGCGGCAGCATGCGCGATGCGCTGTCGCTGCTCGATCAGGCCATCGCTTATGGGAACGGACAGGTGCATGAGGACACGGTGCGCAGCATGCTGGGGGCGATTGACCAGCGCTACTTGTTCAGCCTGCTGAATGCGCTGGCGGCGGGTGATGGCGCGGCGCTGCTGGACGAGGCCGATCAAATGGCGGCGCGCAGCATCGCTTTTGACGCGGCCTTGCAGGAACTCGGCACGCTGCTGCACAAGATTGCACTGGCGCAGACCGTACCCGCAGCGCTACCGGAGGACT
>JANMKH010000477.1:0-3754 GCA_031371965.1 Sulfuriferula sp. | reverse complement strand
CATCTGCTCTCGAATCTGCGCATGTCCTTTTAGCTGATGCCCAGGAGCCGGGCAAAGAACCGCATTCGTCTCGTATAGGCTAACCAAGCCTTCGAGATCACCAGTTCGGAAAAGCTCGTTGTAGTGCTCGTTGAGGTTCTTTGGATCGGTGACATTCATGTATAGCTCCTCTTGCGAATATGAAATGGTAAGACGGACCTCGCGCCCTAACGTTTGAATTCACCGGCCTTGCGCGGTTTTATGCGCAAGGTCCGGTGGAATGATGGGTTGGGCGTCAGTTTCGTCACTCGCCTTCCCAATAGTTGAGCGATTGACTTTCGCGCCCGACGAACATGAAGCGTTGAGGTTTGCCATCGGCACTTGCTGGAAGCTCGGCAAGAACACCAAACTTTCCGGAGTTGGGATACTCGACAAGTTCGGGCGATAACTTTGTACTCACTGCAAGATATCGCAACTCCTCTGTGCCGGTATTGATGATTTGGTGCGCCATCTCCTTCCCACCTGCTGGGCACGCTATTACGTCACCGACACGAATAGGGTAGGTACTTTCACCGACTCGAAGTTCACCAGTGCCTTGCAAGACGAAGAACATCTCTTCGTTTGCGTGATGGTTGTGAGATGGAAATGCACTCTTGCCGGGCGGTACAGCAGTAATGTTGTACCCAAGTTTTTGAGCGCCAATGCGAGGTGCAATGTACCCCATCTTCGCATCAAAGCGTTCTGCAACCTCCCCTGAAGGAGCAAAGACGGGAGGCCGCGGTTCAAGTATGACATCGGCAATGTTGATGATTGGTTTAGGCATAAATATCTCCAGTAGATTCAAGCGGCGAGATGATGGACTAAGGGATGGATAGCATTGATTGGAACTGCACGTGACGCCCAACGAATAGCGTTTATCCGCCGCCCCACCCAAACCTTACAAGTGCCCCACCCTAATTGGCGGCGGATAAACCTTGTTGGACTGAACCGCGGGGCCGGCGGTGATTATGGGGATTGTAAGGCTGCGGAATTGGAAGTCAACCGACTGTCATGAAGCGCCGGTATTGTGTGCGGAGGAAATGCACAATCCGGCGCAACCGGATACGCTGCAGCAGCGTAAAAATTCCGGCAGTACGGGTGCAATAGGCGCCGCTCCAGCCCACACGGACGAGCGCGTCCCCGGCGGGTGCAAACACCCAACCGTAGACTGATCCGAAGCCAGAGAAACAAATGCCTCATGGTGGCCCGCGTGGCGGTGGCCTTCGTCCCGTCGGCGGGATCGCTGCCACCACCCGGAATCGCCCGGCGCGGCAGTGCGGACAGCACAAGCACTCGATGCGCGCTACGCGCCGCAGGAACGCCTCCACCGACTCCAGCACCACCGGATCGGGCGTGGGCGCCTGCAGCGCGGCGCGCGCCGCAGCCAGATGGGCCGCCTTGTGCGCAGGGCCCAGCAAGCCGTAGTGGCGGATGCGCTTAAAGCCATTCGGCAGCACATGCAGCAGGAAGCGACCGATGAACTCGCTCGCTGCCAGGCACACCGTGCGCTTGCGGTTGCCGTGCGCGGAATCGCGCACCCGGAAACGCACCACCCCGGCGTCCATGCCGAGGATGCGCTCGTTGGAGATCGCCACGCGGTGCGTATATCGGCCCAGATACTCCAGCACCTGCGCCGGGCCCCCCAGCGGTTGCTTGGCATAGACCACCCAGTCGTGGCGGCGCAAAGCCGCAAACAGATCGCGCCACAACGTATCGCTGTGTGCGAGCGCGTGCCGTAGCTGTCTGCGCGCCGTGTTGAGACCATCGAGGAACTTGCCGCGAAACACACTGGACAGCGCGTGCACCGGAAACAGAAAGCCACGCTTTGCGCTCACCCACTGGCCATCCGCCGTCAGCGCCCCGCCCGCCACCAGGGCATGCACATGCAGATGCCGGCCAAGATCCTGCTTCCAAGTATGCAACACCAGCGTGAAGCTCGGTGTGCCGCCCAGCCAGCGCGGGTTTGCGGCGAATGCGTTCAGGGTGTTGGCGACCGCGCCGAATAGTAGCGCGTAGAGCGTGCGCGCATCGCAGTTCGCCAGGCTGTTTAAGTCATGCGGCAAGGTAAACACCAGATGGAAATACGGCGCCGGCAACAGTTCCCGTCGGCGCGCTGCGAGCCACGCCTCCTTGGCGCGCGTCTGGCATTGCGGGCAGTGCCGGTTGCGACAGGAGTGATACACATGGCGCACCACGCCGCATTGGTCGCAGCATTCCACGTGCCCGCCCAGGAGCGGTGTGCGGCAAGCGACAATAGCGCGCCACGCCTTGTCCTGAAAGGCGGACAAAGTCTGTGTCGCGCGATAGGGCTGGCCGTGGCGACGCAAGATATCGGCCAGGCCCACCCCGTGGGCCATGCTGCTAACGCAGCACGCTGTCGAGCAACTCCAGTGGCGACGTGGTGCCGGTGAGCGATTGCCGCGCCAAGTGGAAATAGCGCATGGTGGTCGACACATGGCCATGGCCGAGCAGGCGCTGAATGGTGTGGATGTCGACCCCGGATTCCAGCAGATGCGTAGCGAAACAGTGGCGCAGGGTGTGGATGCCGCCGGCCCGTCCCAGGCCGGCGCGATCGCGTGCCGCGCAATAAATGCGCTGCGCTGTCTTGGGATCGATCGGCCCGCTGTTCGCGGGGTTGGGGAACAGCCATAGGGTGGGATGGTGATCGCACCAATACGCGCGCAAGCAGGCCAACAAGGCGGGCGAGAGCATGGTGTAGCGATCTTGACCGCCCTTGCCCTGGCGCACCTTGATGCACATCCGGTCGGGCGCGCTCTCGATGTCCGCCAGTTGCAGCGCGCACACTTCGGAGACGCGCAGCCCTGCGGCATAGGTGGTCATCAGGAGGGTGCGGGCGCGCAGGTTTGGGGCCTGCTCGAACAGGCGCGACACCTCTTCCCGCGACAGGATGCGCGGCAAGGTCTTGGGTGCCTTCGCCATCGGGATGTCGAACCGAACCTCCGGTCGCCGCATCACCTTCTCGAACAGAAACCGGCAAGCGGAGTTCATCTGGTTCACGCTGGCATACGCCAGCCGGCGCTCGACGATCAGATGCAGGAGCCAGGCTTGCACCTCATCCGTGGTCAATCGATCCGGCGAGCGCTGATAGTACTTGGCCAGTGCGCTGACCGCAGCCAGATAACTCTCGCGAGTGCGCAGCGCAAATCCGCGCAGCACCATGGCGTCATCCATCCGTTGGCGTAGTGGTGTCATCTTCGTCTCCTTGAGTGTGTCGGGGACATCCCCCGCGATCAAGGATCGGAGATTTTTACGTCAGGTGCAGCAGGTGTGCGGAGAGGGTCGGTGGGTTCGGGAGCCACCGCGATAGCGGTTTAGTTCAACATGGCGTTCGAGCGGGACGCGCCAAAAGCGGCACGCCCCTCAACTTTACGTTAGGTTTCTGGGAAGCAGATCCATGTTCCAAACTCTTGAAGGTGGGTGTCTCTGCGGCATGGTGCAATATCGCATCACTGTCCAGCCGCTTGACGCAGGTTACTGTCACTGCCGGCTTTGCCAGCGATCCAGCGGCGCGCCAACACTCGCGTGGCTGACCGTGTTGGTTCGTGGTTTTTCCTACACGAAAGGGTGTCCAACAATTTTCCATTCAAGCTCGCATAGTCAAAGAGAGTTCTGTGGTGCCTGTGGCACTCAGATCGCTTTTCGTCGGTCGGCATCCCCCAAAACCGTGGACGTAACGCTGGCTAGTCTTCACGACCCTTCGCAAATGGCTCCGCAG
>JANMKH010000474.1:0-2533 GCA_031371965.1 Sulfuriferula sp. | reverse complement strand
GGGCGAAATCGCTGGCGCTTGCATCCGGTTTCGCTTATCAGGCACCTGCGGGCATGGTACCGATCAAGTCTGGGTTCGATTATCGGCTGCACCTCTGGATCAAGTGCGATGGCTGTAATGCCCATGATGTAGCGGTCAGTGCATTGCTCAGGGGAGAAGGTTTCAATGCCGCGAGCGGGAACTTCGGCCAGGTACTCGGTAGCTGGCTGGAGGGCGCGGCACCGACTTTTGTTCTGGATGGCGGTAAATCGCCGGCGTTGCTGTCGGTTGGCGGGACGGCAGGCTGGAAGGAGTATACGGCGGTTATTCTCGCCGCACAGATTCCACCCAATGCCAGGGCGTTGCAGATTTACCTGCGCCACGACACCCAGCCTGAACCTAAGGGGACCGCCTATTTCGACGACTTGTCCATCGAGCGGTTGCCAGCGGGAACCCTTGCCCCGAACCGGATTATTCTGAACGGCGGGTTTGAAGCGGGCAAGGCGCCTTGGTGGGGCGATGGGGACATCATCAAGGATAACGTCGCCGAAGGGCGCTCGGCCCTGCGCATCAAAACGGGATTTGCCGCCCAGGATAAGCGGCCTGTTGAGGGAGGCAAGCGCTATCGGGTGAGCATGCAGATTCGCTCCAACGGTGCGGCCGATGGTTCGGTATTTGTCCAGTTGAGTTTTCGGGGGGCCGGGGTCGATGCCGGGTGGCGAGGGCCGGAGCAAGTTAATCTGGATTCCGGGGCGGAGGCGGCGCTGTTCGTGACCGGCGGGACGCATGCATGGAAAGCCTATTCGGTGGTGGTGGAAGCGCCGCCGGGCGCCAACGAGGTATTGCTTTATCTGCGCAAGAAAGCGGCTACACTCGGCACGGCTGATTTTGATTCTGTTGCGGTGAGCCCGACAGACGAACCGGCGACCACAGCCGCCATCATGAAGCAAAAGGCAATGGCGGCGGCCATGTTTTCACCGGCAGTAAAAAAAGGCAATGCCGAAAAAATCATCGCAGCCGCAATTGCTGTCGGTGCTGGCAAGTTTCCCAGTACATTGGTTCTGGCGGACAATGGCCACGCGCGTTATCACATCCATGTGGCCCGGAACGCCGATGCCATTACCCTGGGGGCAGCCGCCACGCTGGCTGATTATCTGAAGCGGATCAGCGGTGCCGGCTTCGCGTCTTTTTCCGATGATGACAATCCGCAGGCCGGCCCCTTGCTGGTCGTCGGGCGCGATAACATTCTGACAAAACGGCTGTGCCCCGATATTCCCTATGACAAGCTGGGCGAGGACGGCTTCGTCATCCGCACTGTGGGGCCGCATCTGGTGATTGCCGGCGCCACCCCGCGCGGCACCATGTATGGTGTCAACTGGTTCCTCGACCACAAGCTCGGGGTCAAGTGGCTGAGCCCATCCTACACTTATGTACCGGCGCAACCAAAGCTGCAGGTCGCGCGGCTGAATGAGCTGCAGGTGCCGCGTTTCAGCTATCGGGAAGTGCTCAGCTATGAAGGGCAGGACAAGCCTTATCGCGCCCATAATCTGCTTAACGGCGAATCGCATGGGCCTTCATTTATGTCGTCCCCACCAGAAATCGATAGCTGGGATCACAGCTGGGACGCGAAAGGCGGTGAAGCCACTTTCCTGGAGCTGATGCCCCAGGATAAATATGCCAAGGCTCATCCTGACTGGTATGCCGGTGGTCAGGTGGCAATGATGAATCCGGAGGTGCGCCAGGTTATGGCCGAGGCAATTGTGAATCGCTTGAAGCAGTTGCCGGACTACAAAAAGGTCTGGTTCGATCTCCACGACATGGACTGGGGCTGGGATATGGATCCGGCCAGCAAAGCCTTTGCCGACAAACATGGCGGCAACCCATCCGCGCCCCGGCTGGATATGGTCATCGACATCGCCAACCGTGTGCGCAAGGTTTTGCCCGGTGCTCGCCTGGCATTCAATGCCTATCACTGGAGCTTCACGCCACCCAAGGGCATGACGGTACCCGACTATGTGCTGGTATTCCCCATGACAATACAGGTGGATTACAGCTCGCCCCTGAACCAGGGAAGAAACCAGAAACTGGGCCAGGACATCGCCGGCTGGAATGCCATCGCGAAGCACATTCTGGTGTGGGATCACATTACCAACTTCAGCGGTTTCCTCCAGCCCACGCCCAACATTTATCCGATCGGCCACAGTCTGCAATGGCTGGCTACGCTGCCTAATGTGCATGGTTATTTTGCCGAAGGCAGCTGGGATACGCCGGCTGCCGAGTTTGCCAGTTTACGTGTGTGGATGATCGCGCGGCTCCTATGGACTCCAAAGCAGGATGTCAGAGCGCTGGTTGCCGAATATTGCCGGTACTATTTCGGCTCGGCCAGCCCGTACGTGCTCCAGTACATTGATCTGATGCACGCGGCGATTGCAAAGAGCGGCGACATGCTCAGCGTGAAAACCCAGGTCGATGTGGCGATGCTGAATCTTGACTTCGTGCGTGCTGCAGACCAGCTGTTCGAGCAAGCTCAGGCGGCAGTGGCAAACAACCCGGT
>JANMKH010000379.1:0-1747 GCA_031371965.1 Sulfuriferula sp. | reverse complement strand
GCGCGCACCGGATCGGCACGGGTGGCGCTGGCGCTGTGAATGAGGTACACCGCCAGCGGCTCGCAGATCACCCCGGCACGGCGGCTACGTGCGACCAGACGGGTGAGCAGGTGCACGTCTTCGCATACTTTGAAACCGGGTGGATAGCCGCCCAATTCCAGGAACGTGGCGCGCGGCAGACTTAGCGTGTGCGTGTCGCCGAAATGGTCGGCCACGAAGGCTTCGAACTCAGCACCTTCCATCACCACCTCGCGGCTGCCTGCGGCCTTGTCCAACATCGCCCGACCAGATGACTTGCCCTGCATCGAACGGCTCAGCAATTTTCCAGAGACGTCGCGATATTCGTAATCGCCGGTGAGGAAATCCAGCGCCGGGTCGCGTGCAATCCATTCGGCATGCCATTTCAAGCGGTCGGGGTAGTACCAGTCGTCGGCGTCGAGGAAAGCCAGCCAGTTTCCGCTTGCCACCTGTGCACCGTGGTTACGTGCGGCGGACACGCCGGCGTTGTCCTGGCGCAGATAGCGGATTTTACCCCCATAGCCTGCCGCCACGGCGGCGGTAGCATCGGTCGACCCATCGTCCACTACGATGATTTCATGCGCCGACCAGGTCTGCGCCAGCACCGAATCCAGCGCGCGCGCCAGCGTCGCTGCCGCATTGTAAGCGGGAATAATGACGGAAAATTTCGGACTGCTCATGCTGCCCATTTTCCCAGCAGCCACAACGGCAACACCAGTCCGGTGAGGCGCGCCAGTTTTGTGAAACGCGGCAGAGTTTGGGTGCGTGCCAGCCATGCGCGCAGACGTGGGCGCGCTCCGGTTTCGATCAATTTCATGTCCTTACTTGCCATTGCCGCAGCAATTTCCTGGGTAGAAAGAAAACACAACGCGGGGTAAGCAGTACACGCTTCGTTCAGCAGATGATCCAGTTCGCACAAAGCCGCGTCGGCTGGTTCGCCAATAAAGTTGAAGCGGTGAGTTTCCAGCAGCGTCGGACGAGCACACGCAGTTTGCCGCGCCAACGCCGCCAGCCCTTGTTCAGCACGGTGGCCGAGTGCAGGCTCGAAATACTGGTCGCGCACCACGTAAAGCACGCCGCCCTGGCCGCGTTCGCCATTCAGTATGCAGTGCCCGTCGCCCGCCGGACGGCCTTGCGCATCGCGATATTCGTGACGCGTGCCGGGGGTGACGATGCAGCGCACGCCATGCGCCGCCCAGGCGCGTTCGACCGCGTCGTTCCACACAAAGGTGGTGGGCACGGCAACTTGCGCCGCCATGCCAAAAATGCGCTGGAATGCGGCAGTTTCAGCGGCAGCGGCTTCGATGATTTCCGGGGTTGAGAGGGGCAGCGAGGGCAACACGGCAGCCGCAGTCCAGCGGCTTTGCAGCGGCGCGGGCAAGTCTTCGGTGCACGGCAGGGCGTCGCCCGCCAGCCATGCCGCCACCTGCTTGTCGGTCTGGGCAGCCGCCATCACGGCAGGGGGCCAGTAGTGTTCCATGCCATGCAATTGGGGGGCGAACACGCCGTCAGCAATGCCCGCACGCAGCGCGGCCAGCACCGGCGCCAAGCGCGCATCGTCCAATGCGATACGCAGATACTCACGTCCAGCAACAGCGTGCATCGCCTCGGTGTCGGCGATGGCCAGTATGATGCCCAGCGTCATCACCGGGTGCCGCCCGGTGTGATCGCGGTGGCGGCTCAGCAGCGCGCGCAGCGCATCCAGCGCTGCCGCCTGCGACAGCATGCC
>JANMKH010000376.1:0-4164 GCA_031371965.1 Sulfuriferula sp. | reverse complement strand
CGGTAAGGCTCATCACGGTGCGTACCGGGCGGCCATCAGGTGCGACGAAATCGCCGAACAATGCCGGTGCGATGTCCTTGTCCAGACCGTTAACAAAGGTTTTCTTTTCCAGATCCCATACCAGCGGGTTGCCCGCCTCATCGCGCAGGAACAGTCCGTTGCCCTGCTGTCCCGGCGTATCAACGACCAGCCAGGCGCAATTGGTATAACGGATCAGGAATTCCCAATCGAACAACTCGCGCGACAGCAGCACATGCACGACAGACAACGCCAACAGGCCGTCCATGCCAGGCTTGATCGGGATCCATTCGTCGGCAATGGCGGAATAGCCAGTACGCACCGGATTCACCGAAACAAATTTCCCGCCATGACGCTTGAGCTTTTCCAGGCCGATCTTGATCGGGTTGGAGGAGTGATCTTCTGCTACGCCCCACATGATGAAATACTTGGCGTAATCCCAGTCAGGTGCGCCGAATTCCCAGAACGAGAAACCGATCGAATATAGCCCGGCGGCGGCCATGTTGACCGAACAAAAACCGCCATGTGCGGCCCAGTTTGGGGTACCGAACTGCTGTGCCCACAGACCGGTCAACGCCTGCATCTGGTCGCGGCCAGTGAAAAAAGCCAGCTTGGAAGGGTCTGTCGCACGGATGTTGCCCAGACGCTCGGTGAGCATTTCCAGCGCTTCATCCCACTCGATTTCCACAAACTCGCCATCACCCCGCTCGGATCCCGGCTTGCGCAGCAATGGCTTGCGCAATTTGGCAGCGGAGTATTGCTTCATAATCCCCGCCGAACCCTTGGCGCACAACACGCCCTGGTTGGTCGGATGGTTGCGGTTACCCTGAATGAAACGGACTTTGTCCTCTTCCAGCGTGACTTTGATACCGCAGCGGCAGGCACACATATAACAGGTGGTGAACTTGATTTCCTGTTTGTCGTGATTTTCGATTTTGACGATAGCGTTCATTAACTAATTGATTATTATGAATTGAGTAAATAGTAGCGTATTATTTTCTTCTAATATTGTCGCTTATATTCTACTAACTAGGCAAACCACTCATTTTATAGCCCCATAAATCTTTTTTGGTAGAAAATTATTTGGGCCTATATGGCCTATATGGAGCGGCCACGCAATTGTGAGTCCCGATATTCCATGTTAGAGTATTAGAGATTTCTATAACTCTATCCTGTGCCAGGTTGCATCGGCACTTGGGTTCCTATCGAGCGCACGCTCAGCAATTACAGGAGTTTTGCAGTGGACAAGAGCAACTTCAAGGAAAATACACGTTACACCATTACCTGGCGTGCACCGGACGGAAAAATGCGTCCCGCGAATATCTATGTCTACAAGATGTTCGAGACCGCCATGATCGCGCGTATGACAGACAGCGGAGGCCTACTGCACAAGATTGCTTACGCCGATGTACTCAAGATTGTTATGGAAAAAGCCGTGGACAAGGAAAACCAGTTTTCCATTCCTGCCGCCGTGCTGGATGAAAAAGTCTGGAAAGATCGCTCTGTGATGGAACGCTATTCTTCTTCCCCACACATGGGCAAGTAAATTAGTTTAAATGTTTACGAAAACGGAGCCAGGCGCTCCGTTTTTTATTGCACTTTACAGTCTGCAACACCATTTTTGCGGATTGATGCAAACGCTGGTAGTTTTTTTCATCACGATTCACTCCATAGCAACATGCCTGCAATTGCAGCACCAGTTGTCGTAACGCCGCATTTTCGCCATAGCGTTGCGTCAACACCTCCAACCACTGGTTTAACGTGGCAGCGTGCAAGCCGCCATCGCCCGGATCAAAATCACGCAACGCCTGGCTCAACTCGTTGCAATTAGCCGCACCCTCTACCCGCCGCAACGACGCGCGGCGTGCCTGCCAATACTGGTATTGGCGCCAGCAAAGATAAGTCGGCCACGCTAATGCAGCCAGCAGTCCGCCTATCATCGCAAACCGGGCAAGCTTGTGCCAGAGCGGATTCACTGCTGTCATGACTGGCGGCTGGATAACGACTGACTCGAGACGACCACCAAGCGGATCGTAATACGGCAACGCGAGCGTCGGCAGATGCAGGCTGCCTGCGCGTAGCGGCTGAAACGGCAGGGTCAGCCGCCAAGTTTGGATCAGAGTACCAGTGCCTCTCACCTGCTCAATTTGAGCTGGATAAAAGCGCACTGCGTCATTATCCGCGAACGCGGGTAACAATTTGACCAGACCTTCTGCACTCAGACCTGTGCCGCGCACGGTCAGTATCCAGTTTACCGGGCGATTGAGCACCAGCGTACCGACAGGAGGCTGTGAAATCACCTCGATTTTGCCGATCGGCACATACACCGGCAGGTAAGCAGGTGCCGGATGGGTGTCGAATTGCAGCGAAGGCAGCGCATAACGCAATCGATTGCCGAATTTCAACGCCTCCAGCATGGGCAAATTCACCGTACTACTGCCAGCGCGCAGCGGCATGATGGCCCAGGCCCGGCGATGCACAGTCACTGGCGTGCCATTGAGCATTTCCTCGTGCTGTGACGACGTCAGTTCACGGACATACACAGCAGCCGGCGGTGGCAACCACAGCGGCAACCATTGCAGGCTGCCATCGTCGTAGATGTCTAGAACCAGTCTTGCGGTTTGACGCATAACCAGTCGCTCGGGATGCAGGGTGAGTTTGAACTGCACGTTCGGTACATCGGAACCGGAGGCGTGCACGCTCAGCACCAGCGGGCGGCTGCTGGCGCCGGCAAAACGCAGAGTGGGAAACAGTATGCGTCCGCTATGCAGCGGGTACAGCACCAGCGTCATGGTTTGACTGGTAACTTGCCTGCCGCGGATGGTTTGCGTCTGGGTATCGCTGGAACGACGATAAATATCAAAGTCCGCCTGCAGCGCGTTTAATTTCAATTCATCTAGCGACGCCTTGGCATGCTCTGCATGCAAGGTGACGGTAACTGGCTCGCCCAACGCAATTTCGGACTTATCCATGTGCGCCACCAATGCCGCGCTGGCCCATGCCGGCACGGTCAGCAAAATCAAGCACCCCCATCGCAGCCACTTCACCACGGTAGCAAAACTCCGTAATCCTGGTCATCGTAGCGCGCATCCAGTTGCAGTAACTGTTTCTGGATGGCTGCGTTTTTGTCTGTGGTCAGTTCGAGTTTTTTCAGTGCCACGCGTGCAGCTTGCCCTGACTCCTGCACAGAAGATGACGCTGCGATGCGGCTATTCAAAAAAGCCCGATGCGCCGCCAGCTGCCGGTTGGACAGATCAATTTCTGGCGAGGTTTTTTTATCCGAGTCCACGATAGTGACCGGCCGATTGCCGATCGCCTGATTCAGATCACCGCCGACCTGGCTGCCACGCCGCCCGAGTATGCCTGCGCTATAAGCATCGCGCTTGCCGGCTACTGACAGACGCCCGGCAGCGAGCGCCAGATTGGCGCGGGCATTGGCGTCGCGCGGGCGCGAACTCAGCACCCCCTGATACGCGTCTGCCGCTGCACGAAAATTACCTGCCGCGAAATAACTGTTGCCCAGGTTATACAACGCATCGGCGCGCATCGGCGTGTTTTGTGCGGCCAGCATCGCGCTGGTGAATTGACCGATTGCCGCGACATAATCGCGCCGTCGATACGCCGCCGCACCGGCGCCCATGCTAGCCGGGTAGCCCTGCATACGCCCATACAGCGCCTGCGCCTCGACATAATTGCCGCTATGGTAAGCAGCGTAAGCCGCCTGCGCGGTGTCGGCGTCGGCTGCGCGCACATTCGGCACCACCCCGCCCCACGCCACCATGCCCACCAGCAGCCACCCCGCGACCTCAGGCCGGATGGCACGCCACCGCAGCGGAAAATGTAGATATAGCAGCAGCAACCATGCCGGCAACAGACACCATGCGTACAACTCACGCCAGGTTTGCGCCGGATCTACCGGATGCGGATTGCCGGGCAAACCCAAAATGCCGCGATCGTACAAGGCCTCCCAGTCGGCATCGCCATCCTGCACGGTTTGGTAAGCGCCGCCGCTCAGGCGTGCCAGCGTGGCGAAGCCATTCTCATCCAGGCGGCTGGTCACCGCACTGCCGTCCTGCTCGACCACACCGCCATCTGGCAACGGGATGGTTGCGCCAGTAGGTGTTCCCACTCCCAGTACATACAGCG
>JANMKH010000350.1:0-2377 GCA_031371965.1 Sulfuriferula sp. | reverse complement strand
CTCCTGACGCTACTGCACCGGCTCCTGCACCAGCACCGGACGCTGCTGCTCCTGCACCAGCTCCAGCTCCAGCTCCAGACGCTGCTGCTCCTGCACCAGCTCCAGATGCTGCTGCTCCTGCACCAGCACCGGATGCTACTGCTCCTGCACCCAAGTAATAATTCAGCAAATTCATCTGCTGTTAAAAACCGACCTTCGGGTCGGTTTTTTTTCGCTCTGAATATTTGTTGTTGTCGAGTGCGGAATTAGTTGGTCTGCAACATTCAGGACTGGAGATATTCGCGCAGCCGTCGCACCGCTTCCTGCAAATTGGGTAATGAAGTTGTGTAGGCAAATCGCACGAAACGCTGTGCCTGGTACGTGCCAAAATCCACACCGGGGGTGATGGCAACACCGGTTTGCTCCAGAATCTGCGCCGCAAAGGCGAAGCTGTCCTGGCTAAATCGCCCGCAGCCGGCGTACAGATAAAACGCGCCCTGCGGCAGCACTGGTAGGTCAAAGCCCAGTTCGCGCAATGCGCTGGCGAGATAATCGCGGCGTATTTTCAGCTCGGTCTTGCGTGCTTCCAGAATGGCAAGTGTGGCAGGCGTAAAAGCCGCAAGGGCGGCGTATTGCGCCGGCGTGGAGGCGGCGAGGTACAGGTTTTGCACCAGCCGATCCAGTGCTTCAATTGCCCACTCCGGCGCGACCAGCCAGCCCAGCCGCCAGCCGGTCATCTGAAAGTACTTTGAAAAACTGTTCACCACAAACACCTGATCCGAGTGCGCCAGCGCAGTGTGATAGCCGCCTTCGTAAATCAGTCCGTGGTAAATCTCATCCACAATCAGGGTGGCGCTGCGCGCGGCGCAGATAGCGGCAATGGCACGCACGTCGGCATCCGGCACGACGGTGCCGGTGGGGTTGGACGGCGAAGCCAGCAGCACGACCTTGACCTCGGGTGTCCAGTAACGCTCAACCAGTTTGGGTGTGAGCTGGTAGCCGGTATCCGCATCTACCGGTACGGCCAACGTGCGTGCTTCGATGAAGCGCGCAAAATGGCGATTGCATGGGTAGCCTGGATCGGCCAGCAATACGCTATCGCCAGGATCGGCAAGCACGCCCAGTGCAAGCAGCAGCGCACCGGATGCGCCGGGGGTGACGACCACGCGCTGTGGACTGAGCTGCACGCCATAGTGTTGTGCGTAAAAATCGGCAATGGCGCTGCGCAACTGCGGCAGACCGAGTGGGGGCGAGTAATACAGGTTGCCCTGCTCCAGTGCTGCGATGCCTGCCTCGACAATCGGATGCGGAGTGGGGAAGTCCGGCTCACCGATTTCCAGATGGATGATCGAACGCCCTTGTGCCTCCATCTGGCGCGCGCGTGCCAGGATGTCCATCACATGAAATGGTGCGATGTTTGCCATGCGTGCGGCAATGCGCGGGTGCGATGTATTCATGCTTCGGCGTCGGGCAGTAATGGCGCTGCGGGTTGCAAATGCTCCAGGTCCACCGATTCAATCTGGCTGAAACGCTTGCTGATTTTCTGGCTGCTGATGTGAACTTCCGTGGCGTCTTCATTGGCCAGGCGGATATGGTCGGCGAGTTTTTTCATGCGCACGTCGAAACGGGAAAAATCCTTGCCCAGCTTGGACAGTTCGTCCTTGATGATGTGTACCTGGCGCCGTGTTTCCACGTCCTTGATCACCGCGCGCGCGGTATTGAGCACCGCCATCAGCGTGGTCGGCGAGACGATCCACACGCGCCGGCTCATGGCGTATTCGACCAGATCCGAATGGTAGGCGTGGATTTCGGCAAACACCGCCTCGGCCGGCACGAACATCACCGCGCCGTCCGAAGTTTCGCCTGCGATGATGTATTTGGCGGCAATGTCATCCACGTGCTTTTTCACGTCGGCCTTGAACGCACGCGTGGCCAGGGTACGATCGGCTTCGGCGGCGTCGCGGGCAAACATGCGGTTATAGTTTTCCAGCGGGAATTTCGAATCCACAGCCACTCGCCCAGTCGGTTCCGGAAGTACCAGCAGGCAGTCCACCCGGCTGCCGTTGGATAGCGTGGTCTGAAAGCTGTACCCATCCGGCGGCATGATATTGCGTACCAGCCCTTCCAGTTGTACCTCGCCAAACGCGCCGCGCGAGCGCTTGTCGCCAAGCAGTTCCTGCAGGGTGAGCACGTTGCTGGACAGGCCGTCGATTTTCTTTTGCGCCTCGTCGATGGTGGCCAGTCGCGCAATCACATTGGCAAAGGTCTCGTTGGTTTTCTTGAAGCCTTCATCGAGGCGTTCGCTGACCTTGCCGGAAATTTCAGCGAGACGCGCATCGACGCTCTTTGCCAAGGCCTCTACCGAGGCCGATAGCTGGGTGGTGGCATTTTGCATGGT
>JANMKH010000323.1:0-2295 GCA_031371965.1 Sulfuriferula sp. | reverse complement strand
GCGAGAACTTTTGCAACGACTCAATACCACTGGACTCGGCACGATGACACCAGTCCTGCAATTGGGCCAGGAGCTGTTCCTTGGTGGCGCTGGAACGCGCCCACAATGCTGCCAGATCCTGACGCATGGCATATACCGTGGCCAGTTCCTTGCTCTGGTTCAATACTTCCGACAGGCTCGCTTTATCCTGCTCGCGCATATCCGCTGCATCAAGATGCAGCCAATGCTTGACCTTTTTCGCCATGCTGCCGTCATTAAGTTGCGGCAGTGAAGTTTTGAGTTTGAGCACCTCATCCGCGTACACGGTTTTCACTGAGCGGGTAAACCGCGTCAACACATCGTAACGATGGGTGATGATGGCCTGTAGCGTATCCAGGTCGCAGACTGCCTTGCCTTTGGTCATGCGCACACGAGGTGCAACTTTTTTGACTTTGGCCAAGCCAAAAATTTCCATGATGCGGATATACATCCAGCCGATGTCAAACTCATACCATTTGTTGGACAGTTTGGCCGAGCTGCCGTAGGCGTGGTGATTGTTGTGCAACTCCTCGCCGCCAATCAGTATTCCCCAAGGCAGGATGTTGGTGCTGGCGTCTTCGCAAGTGAAGTTGCGATAGCCCCAGTAGTGGCCGACGCCGTTGATAATGCCGGCTGCAGTAACCGGGATCCAGGCCATTTGCACCGCCCAGATGGTCAGTCCGATTGGCCCGAATAGCGCCAGGTTAATCAACATCATCAGCACAATGCCTTTGCCGCTGTAACGCGAATAGACATTGTGTTCTAGCCAGTCGTCGGGCGTGCCGGAACCGTATTTGTCCAGGGTTTCCTGATTTTTTGATTCGGCGCGGTAGAGCTCGGCACCTTCAAAAAAGACTTTTTTCAGGCCGAGCACTTGCGGACTGTGCGGATCTTCGGGGGTTTCACACTTGGCGTGGTGTTTGCGGTGAATCGCCGCCCACTCCTTGGTGACCATGCCGGTACTCAGCCACAGCCAGAACCGGAAAAAGTGACTGACAATAGGGTGCAGCTCCAAGGCGCGATGCGCCTGATGGCGATGCAAATAGATCGTGACGCCGGCGATGGTCGCATGGGTCAGCGCCAAGGCTACCAAAACATAACCCCACCAAGGGAGATGCCCCACCAGACCGTTTGCTAATAAATCCATAGTTTCACTTACCTCAAATGAATGACTGCGTGTTGCAGTGCGGAAGGCACAAATTCAAGTCAAGATAACCTTATCCTGATATATGTCGTCCACTGCGTAATATAACAGAAATACTCCTAACACATTAAACGTTTTGTTTCTCGTGCTTGATGATATTAATGTCGCGGCGCGGATACGGGATTTCAATCCCGCCAGCCCGGAAATTCTTCCATATTTCCATATACAGCTCGGAGCGCAGATTGGCCTGCCCCCCTTCCGGGTCTGAAATCCATACGCCCAGCTCCAGATCAATGCCGCTCTCGCCAAAGTTTTTTATCAAAACCCTAGGGGCCTCCTTGCTATCCCCCTGCAGCACACGGGGATGATTTGCCGCCGCTGCTGTCAATATTTCCATTGCCCGCTCCAGCGGGCTCTCATAGCTGATCTGGATGGGGATCGCCATGCGGATATCGCGCTTGCTGAGCGAATGGTTGACTATGGTTGAGGTAATCAGCGTTTCATTGGGGATCAGGATTTCCGTGCCATCCAGCGCTTTGAGCAAGGTGTAGCGGGTGTTGATCTGGCTCACCTCGCCATAACCCGTGCCCACCGTGAGCATGTCACCTGGGCGGATCGAGCGATCCAGCAGAATAATGAACCCGGATACATAGTTACTGGCGATTTTCTGCAGACCCAGACCGAGCCCTACACCCAGAGCCCCGCCAAACACCGACAGCACGGTGATATCAATGCCCACCACCGGCAATGCAATCAACACGCCGGTAATAATCAGCAGGGTACGGGTCGCCTTGATCAACGCCAGGCGCAGATTGAGGTCGAGACGGCTCACGCGCATCAGGCGCGTTTCGACGAACTGCGCCAGCCACAGTGCGCCAACCACCGCGAGCACAATGAGAATAATCGCCTCAAGCAGCAGCAACAGCGAGAAATGGTGGGCACCTGCGTCAAAGGAAACACTATCCAGCCCATGCAGGATGCGCGGCAGCAGGCCAGTGATATGCAGCGCCAGTCCAATCCAGATAAGCCAGGCGATCAAGCGCTCCCAGGTCTTGATGGCTTCGTTGCCGCGAAAAGCGTAGCGCAGCATATACACCAGGGTGCGCACCAATACCAAGGCCCCCAGCAGCGGC
>JANMKH010000305.1:0-7879 GCA_031371965.1 Sulfuriferula sp. | reverse complement strand
GCATGCAACAATTTGAAGTGGCATTAAATGGCGAATTCGTCGAGCTTAACCAGCTATTGAAACTGGCCGGTATATGCGACAGCGGTGGTGCCGGAAAAATGCTGGTCGCATCCGGCGCGGTCTCGGTGGACGGCGAGGTGGAGTTGCGCAAAACCTGCAAGATCCGCGCCGGGCAAGTGGTGAGCCTGGGGGATGTGCGCATCAACGTGGTGGCCCCGGCTAACATGCCGCCCGATACCGCTCAGGATTAAAAGCTCAGCAGTTTTTTTGCTGCTTCCAGATAAGGCAGGGCTGCCGCCACGCTCATCGCCGGGATGCCGGGCACCATGTCTTCAGGCTTGAGGCCATGCAAATCCATGGAGGTGGCACAAAGTACAAACTGTGCGCCATTTTGCCGTGCCAGGTCCATAAACCCGGCAAGCGATTTGCCGCCTTCCTTGGGAAATACGGTTTCCGCCACGCCTTTTTGCAGCAACAGCGTGCCCAATCCGGTGAAGTAGACCACTACGCTGCGCTCTTCCGCTGCCGCCGTGGCCGCCAGAAAAAATGGCGAGGCCAGGCGCTTGGGGGTATCCGGGCCACTGGTCATGACGATGCCGAAATCTATATTGGGCATTTGCTCACTCATGTTGCACTCCTCAAGTTATCTTAGAAAAAGCTGTTAGCCACAGAGGCCACAGAGATAAAGCAACGCTTTGAAAGTCACGTCATCTCTGTGGCCTCTGTGTTCTCCGTGGCTTGAATTACCCTTCTATGGTTATGTATGTTCGGCTTGGTCCTTGCGGCATTCCTGACGCAGACTGAACGATCCGCTGCCATGCACAGCCAGATAAATCATGGTACCCATGATGGCGATGTTTTTCATGAAGTTGTTCATCTGGTTTTGCAGACTGGCGGCATCCGCATGCCAGAACGCGTGAAAGGTGAGGGTCACGGGTATCAGCCAGAAGAAAAAGGCGATGGCTGCATAACGCGTGTAAAAGCCAAGCAGGATCATCAGTCCGCCTCCGATTTCCAGCGCTATGGTAAGCGTCAATAGAACATCCGCCATGGGCAGTCCCATGCTCGACATATATCCTGCTGTCTGTGCAAAGTGGGCAATCTTCCCGAAGCCTGCAATCAGGAATATCTGTGCAATCAGCATGCGTCCAAACAAGGGGCCGAATTTTTCGAAGCTGGTCATTTGCGCATCTCCTTTTTGTGAGTTATTGAAGGTCAAACACCAGTACTTCTGCGGCATGGATGCCCGTCAGGGTAATTGCCGTTTCCTGGCTGATTTCCGCACCATCGCCACGATGCAGCGGAAAACCCTTGAGTTCAACGTCGCCTTGCGCGACTTGTAAATAAGCGCGTCGACCCGGCGCCAGCTCCAGGCGTGCAGTTTCACCCGGATTTAGTTTGGCGGCGTAGAGCAGGGTGTCCTGGTTGATATGCACGGAACCGTCGCGACCGTCGGGTGACGCCACGACCCGAAATTGTCCTTGCAGTTGCGCCGGATCAAACCGGGTCTGTTCATAGCTGGGGGTCACGCCGGCTTTTTGCGGCAGTAGCCAGATTTGCAGCAGGCGCGCGGATTCGGTTTGCGAAGGATTGAATTCGCTATGGCGGATGCCGGTGCCGGCGCTCATGCGCTGCACATCGCCGGGCCGGATGACGTCCCCGTTGCCCAGGCTGTCGCGGTGTTCCAGCGCGCCTTCCAGCACATAGGTGACGATTTCCATGTCCTGATGCGCATGCATCGGGAATCCCGCGCCGGGTGCGATAACGTCGTCGTTGATGACGCGCAGCACGCTGTAACCCATATGTGCGGGATCATGGTAGTTTGCAAACGAGAAGGTGTGCCAGCTATCCAGCCACCCGCCATGTTCGGCGTGCCCGCGTGTATCGGCTTTACGAACCTGAATCATTTTCCATCCTTTCATTCAAATGGTACAGCCAGTCTAGAACGGGTCATGAAGCAAATAAAGCGGAAATATTAGAGGCATATGTTCAAAATTTTTGAATATCTAGCATTTCACAGAGATATTTAATGACAACAACGTTGTTTACGGCGTTTTTAGTAACCCATGCAATAACTCTTCGCTTTCAATCAGGATGCGGCGGTTATCTATGCTCAAGATACCCTGGCGTTTAAATTGGCCGAGCAAAGTAGTGGCTGTTTGCCGTGTGGTACCGATCATGTCGGCGATTTCCTGGTGAGTTAAATGAATGTCGAGATGGATTACCTTTCCTTCTCTGGTGCCGTATTGGGCGCCAAGACGAAGAATCAGTTTGACCAGGCGCGTGTTGACATTATCGCTCACCAGATTGACCAGCATGTCACCCAGTACCCTCATGCGGCACGACAATATTTGCATGATAAGAAATGCCACCTTGGGGTGGTGTATCAGAAAAGTGTTGAACAGTTCCCTGGGAATCGACGTCACTTCAGAATCTTCGCAGGCCTGAGCACTTACGGCGCGGTCGTTGCCGCGAGTAATCTCAGACAATCCGAACATTTCACAGCTGAAGCAAAACCATAGAATGACCTCATGCCCGGCAGGTGATAAGTTGGAAATTTTGATTCTGCCTTTGTGTAGAAAGAAAACGTGTTGCCCTGCTTCACCCGGGCTGAAAATAAATGTCCCCTTGGGGTAACGAGAGGAGGTGCCGAGGGAGAGCAGAATATCCAATTCCTGCTTGTCCAACTGGCTAAAACAGCTTGGTTCTATGCTACCCATAGAGTTATTTTGCTGAGAGAAACTGGGCTAGGATCCACTTGGTTTGCTCCTTAAAATCATTGATCAACGCTTTGATGTAAACCGATTTTTGTTTTTGTTTTAGAGAATGTCGGCTGGCAGACATAAATCCTACCGCATTTGGGCTTCAATGGCATCGTAGAAAATTAAATCCAAATCCTCGTCTGGCGCAAGTGTCCGAAAATGCTGTTCTAAGTAAATGCTTGCTTTTGATTACCACCGAAAAGGAGTGATGCACATGAACTTTAAAACGATTTTTTCGATTCGGAATGCACAGGCGGTATCGGTCGGGCTCCTGGCATGGCTCATCGTCAGCGCTGCCATAGCGGGCGACATTACATCAAATATGCAGAAAAAAATTGACGAGTACAGGAAGCAGGCTGCTTCCTGGGCCGCCAATCCGATGATCGTGAAAGCAGTGAAAAAAGCAAATGCACAAGGCCCGCTGCCGGGGATCGGCAACGCCAAGTGGCGCGAGCTGAAAGAAACCGATCCTACAGTGCAAGCCTTCGTCACGAACCCAACGGGACAACTGCTGACTAAATGGATGAACGCCAACGCCAGGGGGATCAATAAGATGGTGCTTTCCGGCAATAAAAGCCAGCGCGTGGCGTTCACCTCCATGCCGGCAATTTATATCGGCAAGGGCAAACCGAATTTCGACGAGGCGTTCGACGGCAAGCTGTGGCAGCAGGGGGAATCCAAGCCCGATCCCAGCACGAATATCGATACCGTGCAGATCGCGGCTCCGGTGAAAGACGGCGGCCAAGTGATTGGGGTGCTGCTGGTGAGTCTGACCGCATCCGGTCTCCAATAAAAAATCCTATATCACGTTAGGGAGGCGAACGCGATGAGCGAGATCACACAAACCGGATTCCTAGGGCGGTTCCGAGACAACATCATTGCATCGGGCCGCTCGCCCACTAAATCCATTGTGGGATTTTTTCTGGCCTGGGTGGCCTTCTTTTTGATCTTGTGGGTGATGCCCGCCCCTGAAGGTTTGTCGCTTGCAGGCAAGGCTACGCTGGCCGTGGTGGTGTGGGCTTGCGTTATGTGGATATTCGAGTCGATACCGGTGGGTATTACCGGCATGCTGATCCCCATGCTGCTGGTGCTGGGCGGCGCAGTGGACAAGTTTCCCAAGGCGGCCAGCGGTTTTACTAGCCCGGTGGTATTTCTGTGCTTGGCGGCGTTTTTGTTCGCGGCTTTGATGCAGGCGGCAGGGCTGGACCGGCGCATCGCTCTGAGCCTGCTGCACAAGATGAAAGTGAAGACGGTCAACGGTGTGATCTGGGCCATGTTCGGCGCGAATCTGGTGCTATCCTTCATCATTCCGGCGGCGAACGCACGCGCCGCGACCTTGCTGCCAGTGGTGAACGGCATTACCAAGCTGTTCGGCGATACGCCGGAAGAGCAAGCCGGTAAGAAGGCGATCGTGATCCAAACCCTGGTCTACGGCTCCATGATTAGCGGCATGGCCATCATGACCGCGCACTTGCCGAATCTGGTGCTGGTGGGATTGTTCGAGTCCGAACTGGCCTTGAATCTATCCTACTTCGATTGGTTCAAGCTGCAATGGCCCTATCTTGGCATGTTCGTGCTGACCCAATGGTGGGTGCAGCACTATTTCAAAACGCGCAATGTGGGTATTCAAGGCGGCTTTGAAAGCGTACAGAACCAATACCGGGAATTGCCCAAGACCAGCCAGACCGAGTGGTTGATTCTGGCGGTGTTCGCTTTCATCGCCATCATGTGGATGACGGAAGACTGGCACAAAATCAAATCCCACAATTCGGCGCTGATCGGTCTGGCGATTTTGTTCCTGCCGGGCTTGTTCGGCTTCAAGTGGAAAGAAGTGCAAGACCGCACCATCTGGGGCACCTTCTTGCTGCTCGCCGGGGCTTTGTCGATGTCCGCCGCCATGGGTTCCTCGGGGCTCGCGCAATGGCTGTCGGACATCATTCATCCGATTGCGGTGGGCCATCCGTGGTGGATGATATTGCTGATCCTGATGGTGGGTACGCACATCATCCGCTTGGGCATGCTGTCGAATGTGGCAGCGATTACCATGCTCGCGCCGATTCTGATTGCGCTCGCGCCTAAGCTGGGACTACATCCGGTGGCCTTCACCATGCTGGTGTCTGACACGGATTCCTTTGCCTACATTCTGCCGACGCAAATCACTGCCGCGGTGATCGCTTATAGCAGCGGCACCTTTAGCATGGCCGACTACGCCAAAGTGGGATGGGTGTCGGTGATCATCGCGATTGCCTACGGCATTCTGGTGATGGCGCCGTGGTATGCCTATATGGGCATACCTGTGTGGGATCCGGCTGCGCCGTGGCCGTTCAAATAGACAGGCGCTTGTCCGGAAACGTGGCACTGGCTTAACACCAGTCCAGCATCACAAGGAGAGAACATGCCCACATCCGACCCGAATCAATCCATGCCGGCAGGCCATTGGAAGGAAATTGCGTTGAACTTTTTCAAAATCGGCGCGATGGCCTACGGCGGCCCCGCGATCATGGGAATCATGCAGACCGAGCTTCAGGAAAAGCGTCAATGGATCGGCAAGGAGCGCTTCGTGGAAGGCTTGGCGCTGGTCAATATGCTGCCCGGCGCCGGCGCCACTCAACTCGGAATCTTTCTGGGGTATGCGCGCGGTGGCTGGTGGGGCGGTTTGCTCGCGGGTTTGTGCTTCGTGCTACCGGCGTTCTTCATCATGCTAGCCTTGACCGCAGCCTACGCCACGTTCGGCGGTACCCCGCTCATGCGCAGCGCGCTATACGGCTTGGGGCCGGTGGTATTGGGTATATTCGCGGTGGCGGTTTACCGTCTCGGCAGAAACACCATCGCCGGCCCGGCGCAAATCTTGATCGCGCTTGCGGCTGCAGTGGCAGCCGCCACGAGCTCAGTCGGCACCGTCATGCTACTGGCCTCGGCGGGTGGGGTCGGCTTGACGTTGTTTCACTCGCGCAAACTCGGCGCCGTTGTATTGTTGGCGCTCGGATCGGCGTGGCTGGTGAATTGGGTCGCGTCGCCCGCCACACTCACGACGGCGGCAACCGCCAACGGCGCACACGCCAGTTTGCTGGATATCGGACTCTTCTTTTTTAAAGTAGGGGCATTCACTTTCGGCGGCGGGCTCAGCATGATCGCCTTCGTACAGGAACAGGTCGTGAATCAATTTCAATGGCTCACACCGCGCGAATTCGTCGATGGCCTTGCACTCGGACAGTTCACGCCGGGGCCGATTCTCATGGTGGCCGCCTATGTTGGCTACAAGGTCGCCGGATTCGCCGGCGCCATGATCGGCGCGGCGGCAATTTTTCTGCCATCTTTCATCTTGATGCTATCGATCCTTCCGGTGTTCGACCGGGTGCGTAAACTTAAATGGATGAAAGCGGCGCTCAAGGGGATCGGGCCCGCGGTCATCGGCGTGCTGGCGGTTTCGCTCACGCAAATGGCCCCGCACGCAGTCCCGGACAGCTTTGCCATAATGATTTTCGTCGGCACGCTGCTGGCATTGCTTGCGTGGCGCGTCGGCGCCATCAAGATCATGCTCGGCGGCGCGTTGGTGGGGATATTGCGCGACCGCCTGGCGTGATGCGCGACTCAAAATTGTTTTCGATGGACTGACGACGCTATCGTTGTTCTCTCAAATCTCATCACTTTGCTCTGGAGATTCAGATTGTATGAAAAAACTCACTGACGCCGAATTGAAACAAAAACTCGGCGACTACATCGCGCCGCAAGGTTTGTATGCCAAGACCAAGGATATGCCTTTCCTGGGCAAGGTCAGTTGCAATGTGGAAAGCATTGTTGCTGGTTCCTGGCAGGAAATTGTGATCGACTTCGAGCTCGGTGCTTCCGGTATGGCCGACGGATCTGTTTTCAAAGCGACTTTTCGCTTCTATTCCGATTGGGCCTTATTCCAAAACACCGACTCTGCGGGCGCCAACTATATCTCGGCCGAATATCATGCCGGTCCGACACTGCCGGGCCAGAGCCCTGCGACCGTGCAGAAGCTCAGCGTGCGTTTCGACCAGAAGGGTCATGAGCGTCCGTTTCAGAAGGCGGTGATCGTCGATACTTACGACGGTTATCTCAAGGCCGGCGACCACATCATCATCCGTCTCGGCGACCGCCGTTTGGGCGGCTCGGGAACGCGCGTGCAAACCTTCGTCGAGGAAAATTTCAAGATCCGCTGCTACGTTGACCCGCTCGGCACCTCACGCTTTGCCGAGGTCGGCGACGATCTCGTCATCCAGGTCGTACCGGGGGTACCGGCGCAGTTATTGTGGGCAGGCTCGCGCATCGTGCGCGCGGGCGAAAAATTCCCGCTGCGGCTGCGCGCTGAGGATGAGTGGGGCAACACCTGCTGGAACCGGCCGGAGAAATTCATCGTCAGCGCGACCTTGGATGGTAAGCCAGTCTACCAAAAGGAATCACTCCTCGCCGACAAGGGTTGGGCGGTGCAATTGCTGGAAGACCTACCAACGCAGAAAGCCGGAGAGCTCGCCGTAACCGCGTGCTTACCGGATCATCCTTGGATCAAGCCGCAGACTTTTTATGTGACCATCGACAAGAGCATGATATCGCCGCGTATTTACTACTGCGATCTACATGTGCATTCCGATGACACCATCGGCACCAACTCGACAAACTACAACCTCACCTATGGGCGCGATGTCACCGGACTCGACGTGCTCGCCTTCGCCCACAACGACTTCAACATTACCACCGAGCGCTGGATTAAGACGGTCGAATTGATGCGCCAGATCACCCAAGACGGCAGCTTCGTCGCCTACCCCGGTACCGAGTGGTGCGGTAGCTCTTGCGCGGGCGGTGATCACAATGTGGTGTTCCTGCATGACCACGATCCCGAATTTCCCTTCCTCAAGACCGGCGAGCATGTGCGCTCGGTGGACTGGAACGAAGATACCAAGGGTGGAGGGGTGGAGCCTGGTGCGTGGCCTCTGGAAGAACTCTGGGTGGCGTATGCGAAAGACCCCGAAGGTCATTTGTTGATTCCGCACGTAGGCGGGCGACGCTGCATTCTCGATTGGCACTATCCTAAACTTGAGCGCTTGATTGAAATTGGATCGAGTTGGGGTCACTTCGGCTGGTTGTATCAGGAG
>JANMKH010000293.1:0-4097 GCA_031371965.1 Sulfuriferula sp. | reverse complement strand
CAGGCGGAGATCGAGCGGGACGCTGCGGCGATGGCTAAGGAAGCTATGGGCACCGATATCATTCGCCGGCAGGAAAAGAAAAAGGAGCGCGTCCAGTCCTACGTGGACGAGGAAGCGCCATGGCACAAGACAATGCTGGAGAAGATCGACCTGAGCGGGCTGCCCTATAACCCGACGAACGAAGAGATCGAAACCCGGTTACAGAAAGAGAAATTTGCGCAGGAAATCGAGAACAAGCGCAGCGTGGCGAAGCTGCTCGCAGAAAGCAATCTCGAGAACGTGAAGGAGAGCGTTCTGGAGATCGTCAGCAAAATCTCTGACACCAGCAAGAACGATCTGATTCACTACATTGCGCTTCGGCGACAAATCCTTGACATCTTCGGCAAGAGCCTCGAAGTGGACGATACCGGCGCGTATTCATCCGAGGGCATGGTTCACGACATTATCTTTCCGCGCAAAGGCGACACGGAGGGCACGTCCTTCGATGACCACAGTCTCTGGATCGTGGACGAGCGCCTGAACTTCACCACCTACGTTTCCTCCGATGTTCCGCTAGACGGCAGGAACACCGAGCGCCCAGACCTGCTTGTTTACAACAAACGCATTCTTTTTCGCGGGGACAATGAGGCGAGCAACCCGATCACTATTTTCGAGTTCAAGAAACCACGGCGAGACAATTTCGTTAATCCGTCGTCTAAGGAAGACCCGGTTCAACAGATCGTGCGCTATGTCAACAGTATCCGCGACGGGAAATTCACGACGCCCAAAGGCCGCGAGATAATGGTTGAGGAAAACACGCCGTTCTACGGGTATGTTGTCTGCACACTGACGCCTAAGGTCAAATTGTGGCTTGCGCGCGAAAAAGACTTCAAACCGATGCCTGACCAGCTGGGCTGGTTTCGGTGGATGGACGGCATCAATCTGTATATCGAGGTCATCAGTTGGGACAAGATGCTGAAAGACGCGAAGATGCGGAACCAGATTTTCTTCCAGAAGCTCGGAATCTAAATATGACAGATCAAGCATCTCGCCACCCAGCAAGCCATCGTCGCCGAGATCGAAGCCGAGCAGGCGCTGGTCGCCGCCAACCGCGAACTGATCGCGCGCTTCGAACAAAAAATCCAAGCCACCCTCGCCCGCGTCTGGGGGGACGGGCTTGAACATGGATACACACGATGAGCAGGATTAAGAAAATCCTGTCCATCATGTCCATCCATGTTATTTGTTACTTCCGTTTTACAATACGCCAAGCTTGTTGTTAACGGCTTGCTTTACCTAAGATAGGCTTACTTTATTTTGAACCAGCTTTGGCTTTCCCATTTCACGGTGACCAGCAGTATCGATCGCGGTCTCGACCAGACCATGGACGCGCTGCGTCAGCGCCGTGCCGGGCTGATTCCTGTCCACTCGTTCTAACTCCGCTCAATTGACCGGGGATTGATATTGGTTGCACCGGGTGCTATGATTTGTCATTATAAAAAAGTTGCCTAAACCTGCTTTATTGAAGCCAGCCGGATTGGATCGCGTATTCAAAACCGCATGGTTTGCTAAAGAGGCTCGCAAGGCAAAGATTACGGATGATGCGCTGTGCCGTGCGATCAAGCAGATCATGCAAGGGCAGGCTGACGATCTGGGTGGCGGCGTATATAAAAAGCGCCTGAACGATAACATGCACCGTCGATCATTCTGGCAAAAGCTGGCCAGCATTGGATATATGCCTATCTCTATGCCAAGAAGGATCGAGAGAACATAGCGCGGATGAGCTGGCCGCATTCAAGAAGTTGGCAAAAGATTACGGCAGTGCGAACGATGCCCAGATTGCGGCACTTTTGATAGAGAAGGAATTATTGGAGATTTGCCATGACGACTAAATCTGCTACAGCCAAACCAAAAAACGATGCTTTTGCTGCCATTCACAGCGCAGCAAAAAGTTTGCACAGCACAGGCGCCATCAACAAAACGACCATGCGTGAATATGATGCCTTGTGTTTGGATTCGGTCCCTGAATTTAATGCCCTGGATATCAAGCGTATTCGCGAACAGGCTCATGTCAGTCAACCCGTATTTGCGCGCTATCTGAACACCAGTGAATCCACTGTTCAGAAGTGGGAGACCGGCCAGAAAAGACCGAGTGGCATGGCGCTGAGGCTATTACACGTTGTTGAAAAACACGGTCTTGAAGTGCTTGCATGAATTCCAACTGTTTCCTCCACCTCTCCCATTTCACCTCAACCAGCAGCATCGGCCGCGGCCTCGACCAGACTCTGGACGCGTTGCACCAGCGCCGGGCCGGGCTTGCGCCGTGCGCGTTCGATACGGTTGATCTGGCGACATTCATCGGCGAGGTAAGCGGGGTGGATGATGTACAGCTCCCCGCGCACCTGGCCGAATTTGATTGCCGCAACAACCGGCTGGCGTTGCTGGGATTGATGCAGGATAACTTTGCTGAGGCGGTGCATGCTGCCATCGCAAAATACGGTGCACAGCGCATTGGCGTGTTTCTCGGCACCAGCACTTCCGGCATTCTGCAAACCGAACTGGCTTACCGGCGCCGCGACGCGACGACCGGCGCACTCCCCGCCGATTTTATTTACGGCACCACGCACAATACTTTTTCCGTCGCCGATTTCACGCGTCATTATTTTGGCCTGAGCGGCCCGGCGGTTGTGGTGTCATCGGCGTGTTCGTCCAGCGCCAAGGTATTTGCTTCGGCGCGGCGCATGATGGCGGCGGGCCTGATCGACGCGGCCGTGGTGGGCGGCGTGGATACGCTATGCCTGACGACGCTGTATGGTTTCAACTCGCTCGGCCTGATTTCCGAACAGGCATGCCGCCCATTCGATGCACAGCGCAATGGCATCTCGATTGGTGAAGCGGCTGCCTTCGCGCTGCTGGAATGCGTCCCGGAACACCTGGATGCCGATGCTGTGCTACTGCTCGGAATAGGCGAATCCAGCGATGCCTATCACATGTCATCGCCGCACCCGGACGGCCTGGGTGCGCGCATGGCGATGCAGGATGCGCTGGAAATGGCGGGTTTGAAAGCATCTGAAATTGACTATATCAACCTGCACGGCACCGCTACCCAAAGCAACGATGCGGCGGAGGGTAAGGCAGTGACTGCCTTATTCGGCGCGGACACGCCGTGCAGTTCCACCAAAGGTGCGACTGGCCACACGCTGGGTGCTGCTGGTGGCGTGGAGGCGGTGATTTGCGCGCTGGCGCTGCAACACGGTTTAATACCCGCCGGACTGAACACCCGGCAGCTCGACCCGACGCTGGATCTCGATTATGTACTGGCCAATCGCGAGCAGCCGGTGAAGCATGTGCTCAGTAATTCGTTTGGATTCGGCGGTACCAATTGCAGCCTGATTTTGGGACGGGTGGGTTAACGGTCATGACAAAAATACCACTCTCGATTATGAAATACGCCATACCTGTTTCCCTCTCCTCAACCCTACTCATGAACCGGAGTACAGTTCATGTAGGGTGCAATAAGCGCAGCGCATTGCACCATGTCGAGCAGCATACGGCGCAATGCGCTTCGCTTATTGACGCCCTACGTGAGTTCCACGTTAATCCATGATACTCACCGCATACATCGAAGGCATCGGCCTGCTCGGCCCTGGCTTGGACAACTGGCCAGGCAGTCAGGCTGCGCTGGCCGGGCAAGCGCCCTATCAGCCACACAAGACAGTCCTGCCACCCCCTGCTTTGCTGCCGGCGGCAGAACGCCGGCGCAGCGGCGCGATTGTCAAACTTACCCTGGCGACCGGACTGGAAGCGATCTCAGCCGCCGGCCTCGATGCGGCCAGTTTGCCCAGCGTGTTTTCCTCGTCTGGCGGCGATGGGGAAAACTGCCATACCATCTGTGAAATGCTCGCTTCCGATGACCGGCAAATCTCCCCGACCCGCTTTCATTATTCGGTGCATAACGCTGCGGCCGGGTACTGGAGTATCGCCACCGGTGCGATGACCACCTCATCGGTGCTGTGCGCTTTCGATGCCTGCTTCGGCGCGGGCCTGCTGGAAGCGCTCACCCAGGTGGTGGTAGATAACACGCACAGCGTTTTGCTGGCGTGTGACACCGCTTACCC
>JANMKH010000268.1:0-4030 GCA_031371965.1 Sulfuriferula sp. | reverse complement strand
TGTCTGTTATGACATCCGCGGTCCTGTGCTTGCCCGTTCCAAGCAGATGGAGGAGGAGGGGCAGCGCATTATCAAGCTGAATATCGGCAATCCGGCGCCGTTTGGCTTCGAGGCACCCGAAGAAATCATCCAGGATGTAATCGTCAATTTGCCCAATGCCTCGGGGTATAGCGATTCCAAAGGATTGTTCGCGGCACGCAAGGCGATTATGCATTACACCCAGGGCAAAAATATCGCCGGGGTACATATTGATGACATCATCATCGGCAATGGCGCATCCGAACTGATCGTGCTGGCCATGCAGGCCCTGCTCAATACCGGCGATGAAGTTTTGGTGCCGGCCCCGGATTACCCATTATGGACGGCAGCAGTAAGTCTGGGCGGAGGAACGCCGCGTCACTATATTTGCGACGAAGGCGCTGGTTGGATGCCGGATCTGGCGGATATTCGCGCCAAGATCACACCCAACACCCGCGCCATTGTAGTGATCAACCCGAACAATCCCACCGGCGCACTTTATCCGGCGGAGTTGCTCAGGGAGATTGTGGAAATCGCCCGTCAGTATCAACTCATCATTTACGCAGACGAGATTTACGACAAGGTTCTCTATGATGGCCGCAGCCACACCTCCATCGCTGCGCTGGCCGAGGACGTGCTGTGCGTTACGCTGAATGGCTTATCCAAGAATTATCGCGTCTGTGGCTATCGTGCGGGCTGGCTGGTGATATCAGGTGACAAACGCCACGCACTGGATTATATCGAGGGCCTGGGCATCCTGGCGTCAATGCGCCTATGCTCAAATGTGCCGGGCCAGTATGCAATTCAAACTGCGTTGGGTGGATATCAGAGTATCAATGATCTGGTGGCACCCGATGGCCGCCTCACCCGTCAGCGCGACCTGGCGTGGGATCTGCTCACCGCCATCCCGGGGGTGAGCTGTGTCAAGCCGGAAGCGGCGCTGTATCTATTTCCACGTCTCGATCCTAAGGTCTATCCGATTCAGAATGATCAGGATTTTATCCTTGATCTATTGGAAAAAGAACGCGTTCTGGTAGTGCAAGGCAGTGGTTTCAACTGGCACCAACCAGATCATTTTCGCGTGGTCTTCCTGCCTCATGAAGACCATCTGCGCGAAGCCATCGAACGCATTGCGCGTTACCTCGAAAGCTATCGCAAACAACACGGCACCGCCAACTGACAATAATGGAAAAAACCGTAATGAAACCAATGAATGTAGGCCTGCTGGGTCTGGGCACGGTCGGCGGCGGTACCCTCACCGTGTTGCGTCGCAATGCGGTGGAAATCACCCGCCGCGCGGGACGCGAGATTCGCGTGACCATGGCGGCAGTACGCGATCTCGACAAGGCAAAGCCCTATGCATCGGCCGGCCTGGTGCTCACTGACAATCCGTTTGCAGTGGTGGATAACCCTGATATCGACATCGTGGTCGAAATGATGGGAGGAATCAGCCCCGCCAAAGAGTTGATCCTGATGGCGATCGAAAACGGCAAACATGTGGTCACCGCCAATAAAGCGCTAATTGCCAACCACGGCACAGAAATCTTTGCCGCAGCGCAGAAAAAAGGCGTGATGGTCGCGTTCGAAGCTGCTGTCGGCGGCGGTATTCCCATCATCAAGGCAATCCGCGAAGGCCTCACCGCCAATCGAATCGAATGGATAGCCGGAATCATCAATGGCACCACCAATTTCATCCTGACCGAGATGCGTGACAAGGGAGCCGGCTTCGACGAAATGTTGAAGGAAGCGCAACGCCTGGGCTACGCCGAGGCCGATCCCACCTTTGACGTGGAAGGTGTGGACGCCGCACACAAGCTCACCATCATGTCGGCGATTGCGTTCGGCATTCCCATGCAATTCGACCGCGCCTACATCGAGGGCATTACCCAACTCACCGGCGATGATGTGAAGTATGCCGAACAACTGGGCTACCGCATCAAGCTGTTGGGCATTACCAAACGCACCGATAAGGGTATCGAGTTGCGCGTCCATCCCGCGCTGATCCCGGCACGACGCCTGATCGCCAATGTGGATGGCGCGATGAACGCCATTCTGGTCAAAGGCGATGCGGTGGGGGCGACTATGTACTATGGTGCCGGAGCTGGGGCTGAGCCTACGGCCTCATCGGTGGTAGCCGATCTGGTTGACGTTACCCGCATGCATACCGCCGATCCGCATAATCGCGTGCCCCACCTGGCGTTTCAGCCGGACGCACTTTCCGATGAGCCCATTCTGCCGATGGATGAAGTGCGCACTGCCTACTACTTGCGTCTGCGCGCGCTGGACAAGCCAGGGGTGCTGGCCGATGTAACGCGCATTCTGGCTGATCTGGATATCTCAATCGACGCGATGATGCAAAAAGAGCCCCATGAGGGTGAGGAGCAAGTGGACATCATCATGCTGACACATCAAAGTATGGAGAAGAACATCAACGCAGCGATGGCGAAAATCGAGGCACTCCCGGCGATTTGCGGAAAAATTGCACGGATTCGCGTAGAACAACTGGGCAAATAATTTTCGCAAGGATGGCAAAAGGGCTTCTGAGGTAAATACCATGGTCATGCGTTATATCAGCACGCGCGGCAAAGCGCCTGCACAAACATTTACCGAAATATTGCTGGGCGGTCTCGCGCCGGATGGTGGCTTGTATTTGCCGGAGACCTATCTGCAGTTTTCTCTCGATGATTTGGATCGCATGCGCGGTATGAATTACCGCGAACTGGCGTTCGAAATATTGACGCGCTATGCCGACGACATTCCTGCTGAAGATCTGCGTGCCATCATCAACAAGACCTACACCGCCGAGGTGTACTGCAACACACGCCCAGACGAAGACGCCGCAGACATCACACCGTTGCATACCCTGGAACCCGGTCTGCACCTGCTATGCCTGTCCAATGGTCCTACGCTGGCGTTCAAGGACATGGCCATGCAATTGCTGGGCAACCTGTTCGAGTATGTGCTCGATAAAGCTGGCCAGGACATCAATATTCTCGGGGCTACTTCCGGCGATACCGGATCCTCGGCCGAATACGCTATGCGCGGCAAACACGGCATCCGTGTGTTCATGCTGTCGCCGCACGGCAAAATGAGCCGCTTTCAGACCGCACAGATGTTTTCGCTGCAAGACCAGAATATTTTCAATATTGCCGTTGAGGGTGTGTTTGATGACTGCCAGGATATTGTCAAGGCCGTCTCCAACGATCATGCCTACAAGGCACAATACAAAATCGGTGCGGTCAATTCCATTAACTGGGGACGCGTGGCCGCGCAGATCGTGTACTACTTCAAGGGCTATTTTGCGGCGACACACAGCAACGACCAGCAGGTGAATTTCTCGGTGCCGTCGGGTAATTTTGGCAATGTCTGTGCGGGGCATATTGCGCGCATGATGGGGCTGCCGATCAAACACCTGATTGTGGCCACCAACGAAAACGATGTGCTCGATGAATTTTTCAAAACAGGTGTTTATCGTCCACGAGGTGCGGCAAATACCTACCATACCAGCAGTCCGTCAATGGATATCTCGAAGGCCTCCAACTTCGAGCGTTTTGTCGCCGACCTGAGTGGACGCGATGGGGCCCAATTGCGTAATTGGTGGAGTGCGGTGGATCAGGGCGGCTCGTTTGATCTAAACCAGGAAGGCTTGTTCGAAAAGGTGGTAGATTACGGGCTGGTATCCGGTTCCAGCAATCACGCAAGCCGCATGGAAACCATTCGTGATACTTGGGAAAAGTACGGTGTGATGATTGATACGCATACCGCAGATGGTCTCAAAGTCGCGTTGGAATATCATGAGCCGGGTACGCCGATGCTGTGTCTGGAAACTGCATTGCCGGCCAAATTCGAAGACGCCATTCACGAGGCGCTTGGGCGTAATCCAGAACGCCCGGCAAGTATGGAAGACCTGGAACGCTTGCCACAGCGTTTTGAAGTTAGGGCGGCTGATGTTGAAATAATAAAACGTTATGTAGCGTTGCATGCGGTGAACTGAGGCGGCCAAAAATACTGA
>JANMKH010000162.1:0-2238 GCA_031371965.1 Sulfuriferula sp. | reverse complement strand
CGCTGTGACGTTTTTGGGGGTACACCTTATTCCCAACCTTTTTATCCCCTGGTGCAGCGCGTTTTCACCTTGGCGAGCATCCCGGCCGAAGCAGGAGAACCATAACCATGTCTACGAAACTGTTTGAACGCTCTTTGTTGTTGCGCCTGGGTATTGCCATGGCCGCCATCGCCCTGCTAACCGTGCTGGGAATGGCAAGCTCCATCATCGTTGCAGAAACGATGCAGGGCGGCGGCGCGGCCATCGACCTGGCTGGCTCCCTGCGCATGCAAAGCCACCGCATCGTGAATCTGGTGCTGCTGGCGCAGGAAAAACAAAACCCTGACGACAAGCGCGCAGCACAGGCTGCACTGCAGCGCTTCGACTCAACCCTGCACGATGGCCGCCTGTTACGCGCACTACCGACCGATCCTGGCAACGCGTCCCAAATTCATTACCGGGCACTGGTCAATGACTGGCAACAACACCTTCAGCCTGCCATGCTCGCAGCCCTGGAAGGCACAGGACGCGGTGGAGCGACGGCTGGCCGCACCTATGCCGGAGACGTTGCACTGCTGGGAAAAATCGATGGCTTCGTGGAACGTGTCGACCAGTTCGTAAAGCTGCTGAGCCAGAACATGGATGCCAAGGTCACCCTGCAACGCACCATTCTCGGCGTCTCCCTGTTTTTCACGATAGTGGTCATCTTTGTCAGTATGTACATGCTGAATACCGAGGTGCTCGTTCCGTTGCGGGATCTACTCGATTACGCCGAGCGGATTGGGCATGGTCAATTCGACATCCGGACCCCGCATACCGGTCCGGACGAACTGGGCCGCCTGGGCCGTGCATTCAATGGAATGGCTGCGGAATTGTCCAAGCTGTACCGGAATCTTGAAACCCGCGTCGCGGAAAAAACCGCAGAATTGAGCCGCAGCAACCGCTCCCTGGAATTGCTGTACCACTCCATCGCACGGCTGTATAACGGGCCGGTCGCCCGCGATACTTACGCGATCTTGTTGAAGGATATTGAAAGCGTGCTGGACATCGGGCACGGCTCGGCATGTCTGGTGGAGGGAGAAAGCGACCGGGCCTCCGTGCTTGCCTCCACCTTCATCGCCGGTAATGACGACGTCGATCTTTGCCAGGTATCCAATTGCGCCGAATGTCTGGGAGGCGCTGTCATTCATCAGCGCCTCGCTGGCGACAGCCAACGGACAATACTGGCATTGCCCCTTATGGATGCCGAACGGCAACACGGCGTGTTGCAGCTGGAGATCCAGACAGGGCGCACGCTCGAAGCCTGGCAAATGCAGCTGCTTGAAGCCTTGTGCCGGCATATCGGCACGGCCATCGGCACAGCGCGCAAGAGCGAGCAAAGCCGGCGCGTTTCTCTCCTTGAGGAACGGGCCGTCATCGCACGCGAACTGCATGATTCGCTGGCCCAGTCCCTCTCCTTCATGAAAATCCAGGTGAGCCGCCTGCAATCCGTGCTCGGTACGCCGCCGCCTGCGGAGGCGGGAAAAATACTTTCCGAACTACGCCAGGGCCTCAACAGTGCCTACCGCGAACTCAGGGAGCTGCTTACTACCTTCCGCCTGAAAATCGAGGGCACCGGGCTGTCAGCCGCACTGCAAGACACGGTTGCCGAATTTTCCGGTCGCAGCGGTATTCCGATTCAGCTCGACGTCCATCTTGCCGGCTGCCGGCTGTCGGCCAACGAGGAAATCCACGTGTTGCAGATCATTCGGGAAGCCCTGTCCAATGTCGTGCATCACGCCCGGGCCCGGCAAGTTAAAGCAATGGTTAGCTTTGACAGCGGCGGCATATTGTCGGCCACGGTGGAAGACGACGGCATCGGCTTCAATGGCTCTCCGGACATGCACCATTACGGCATGGCCATCATGCAGGAACGCGCGCGCAGCCTGGGAGGAAAACTGGAAACGGAAAGCCGTGCTACAGGAGGAACCCGCGTGTCACTGAGCTTCAAACCGGCCACCTGCAACGAACCGACACCAGTACAACTGCACGGGTTCGCAACATGAGCGCCGTCACAAATTTCTCGGTATTGATCATCGACGACCACCCGCTGTTTCGCAAAGGCGTGATCCAGCTCATCGGCATGGCCGAGGAATTCCGCGTCATCGGCGAGGCATCAAGCGGCAAGGAAGGTATCGAACAAGCCCATGCGCTGCAGCCGGACTTGATATTGCTCGACCTCAACCTGAAGGACATGAGCGGCATCGAGGTGTTGAAGGC
>JANMKH010000013.1:0-4008 GCA_031371965.1 Sulfuriferula sp. | reverse complement strand
CTGAACCTGAAAGACTGGATACCCCAAGACATTTTCCTTACAGGCGAGTTTGAATCGGCAACAACGGCTGTCCTCAAAAAATTACTCAAACCGGGCGATATCGCTGTAGATGTTGGAGCCAACATCGGCTATTTCAGCCTGCTGTTCAGCCAGTGTGTCGGCAGCAGCGGCCGGGTTTTTTCCTACGAACCAGTACCCCGGCTCGCTTCAATATTGAGGAATAACGCTGAACTCAATGGATTCGATCAGATTACATTGAGCAGTCTCGCCTTATCGGATCACGATGGACGTGCCCTATTTCATGTCGGGCCCGAGGATAACTCTGGGTTATCCTCACTCCGGCTGCCAAGGGGCAGCATTGCCACGCTTGATGTGGAACTGGCAAGGTTCGACAAGATATTCAATGATGCTAACGATATCGCTCTCGTGAAGATTGATGTCGAGGGTGCGGAATTGGCCGTGCTGCGAGGCATGGAAGGATATCTCTGCAACAGGCGCCCCTATTTGCTGGTAGAAGTCACCGACAAGTTTCTCAAGGAGATGGGGGACGATGAGCAGGGCTTGCTGGCTTTCATGCTTGGTTTTGGATACTTCTGCTACGTGATCGGCGATGCACGAATAGATCTGTTACAAACCCAGCAAGAACATTTACCACATCAATGGAATGCCCTTTTCAGTCCCACGAAGATTTTCGGCGAGGGAATGGCGCTACATTGATCTCTTCAATGCACTTTGAGACAACGAGAGCAGTCCCGACCTATGAAATAACCTATCGACATATGAACTACCTTTCTTACGCCGTCATATACAGCTATGTGCAATAAACCTGTCATCTGCTTCGTTACCGGAAGCGCCGGCGACTGGGGCGGCGCCAGCCGTGTGCTATTTACTAATCTGCGCCTGATCGACCGCAATAAACTCACTCCCCTGTTACTCCTGCCGTGCATGGGTCCCATTGAAGATGAATTAAAACAGCGCGATTTACGTTATCAGATATGGGGACCGCTCACCGAGCCGGGCAACTACATGGGTTATCTGCGCGCGTTCCTCAAAGCCTGGCGTTTCTTCCGGCGTGAGCGGGTAGCCGTCATTCACGTCAATGGCTCCAACTTCTGGCGTCCGGCCGAATTGCTTGCGGCGCGTATGCTGGGCATCCCCATCCTGGCTCACTATCATTTGATCAATAACGAGCCTGCTCCGGCGATGGCGTGGTGCAAGGCGGCCATCGCCGTGTCGCATTATACGGCTGCCCAATCCGGGCCAGCAGGCCTTGCCAAACCGGTAGTGTACAACCCGGTGAGTCTGGAACGTTTCGACAGCGGCCATAGTCTGCGCGACGAACTGGGCATTAGCGCGGAACAAATTGTTGTAGTGTTTCTCGGACAGATACGTGAAATCAAGGGTGTGGCTGATTTCATCGCCATGGCGCGGCGCATTCCCGATCCGAATGTGCGGTTTCTGCTGGCCGGGGAATGCCGGGACCCGGTAAAATTTGCCGGCAGCTATACGCCTGCCGATCTGCAGACGCTGGCTGGAGACGACACGCGCATTCGTTACATTGGCTATATCAAGGATGTGGAAAATGTCTATCACACGGCCGATATTATCGTGGTGCCATCGCGCTGGCAGGAACCGCTGGGCTTGATCAATCTGGAGGCCGGGGCATGCTACAAGCCGGTAGTGGCTACCCGGGTGGGGGGAATCCCGGAAGTGGTGGTAGATGGCATCAACGGCTATCTGACCGAGCCAGGAAATGTGGATGAACTGGTAACGCGTGTGACCGAGTTGATCGCCAACCCGGCGTTAAGGTCCTCAATGGGCATGGCTGGGCGGCGACAAGTGGAAGAGAAATTTACCACTTATCCGGTGCGTGAATTTGAAAGCCTGTTATTAAGCTATGCAGGCCGCTGAAGCATCGCTGCTCATTCTAAATGCGGCCTTGACTCTGATAGCAGAGTTAATAGAATCTCCCCTTCAATCAGGACAGAACCTGCAATAGGGATTGGTGGGGGAGCCGATTTTGGGTTGTGGCTCATCTGGGGTGTTTACCAGGGGTACAGGTTCTCCGGCACTGGTTTCAGACTTGGCATCTGGCTTCGCTGCTTCGGTCTGAACCGGTTTTGGAAAAGGCCGTTTACCGCCCACTTCAAGATAACGGCGCCGCAAGGCTTTGGAATCCGGATTGTTGCGCAAGCCGTCAGTAGCCACCTCCAGGGACTTGTTACGCTTTTTCTCGCCCTCGTATAAATCGATAAGTTGCAAATAGGGCCTGACGAGGTGAGGGTTGCTCTTGATCGCCTGATCGTAATCCAGCATGGCTTCTCCAGGCCGGCCCTGAAGCTTGAATACATCTCCCCGGTTGGAATAGAGATCGGCGAGCAAAGAGAAGCCCGGCTTGGCTGCCTTGACCATGTAATTGAAGTTGTCCATAGCCTCCTTCAGGTAGTAACTGCGATCAAGTGCGCTGCGCGCGCCCCAATAGCGGTTGACGAAATTCAATGCAGCGCAATAGTGGTGCAAGTCGATGTAGTTTTCGCCAATGCGGTCTCGCCATGCCTGCCATTCGGGTGAGCTTGGAGGTGCAGTGAACTTTACCTTGCAGTAGGGAGGCATGAGCAGCATTTCCTGAGCATTCGGGTTGAAACTCAGATCGGTGGCTGCTGCGGACGCGGGTGCCAAAAGAATAATCAGAATTAATTGAAACGCGTACCTGAAAAACATATAAACCCCCTTGCTTATCTGAATTACTCACGCCCAACTGCATATGCAGCAACACTCATTTACCCTACCACTAAAATCGAGCTTACTGTCTCACGGCGAGGTTATTAACCGTTCCCGGGTAGCGGAAGCGACCCGTTCCCAGGCAAACTCCCGTTCCACCCGTTGCAACCCTGCCTGACCCAGGCTATGCGCCAAAGTGGCATCTAGCAACAGGCGGCGCAGGCCTGCGCTGACTGACTCGCTAGACGTCCCGTCGACACGAAGACCGGTCAGCTCATCCACAACCGCCGACGCGGTTCCCCCCGCCTGTCCCGCAATGACCGGTTTTGCGCATGCAGATGCCTCAATGAATACCATGCCGAAACCCTCGGTATCGCCATTGATTTCGCGATTGGGCATGGCAAACACGTCACAGGCATTGTACCAACGCGGCAGGTCATCGGCACTGGTGTGCCCGAGCAAGTGTACGCGATCTGCAACGCCCTGTTCACGTGCGAGATCGAGCAAATAATCCTGATCCTCGCCGATGCCGATCAGCGCGTACTGTACATCCAGCCCGGCATTGACCAAGGCAGGCAGCGCTTTGATCACCTGGTCAAAGCCCTTACGCCGGGAGAGTCGCCCTACTGACAATATCAGTTTGCCATCTGCCACGCCGACCGACTGGCGCAAATCGTCACACGCCAGGCCGGGGCGGAAACGCGCCACATCCACGCCGGGGTAGATCAGCGTGATACGCGCCGGGTTGACGTCCATTTTGATCAGCTCATCGCGGGTGAATTCGCTATTGGCAATCACGTGATCGGCGTGGCGCAGGGCGAAGCGCATGGCCTGGTATTTTCTGCCGCGTCCCCAGGTGGTGAGTTCTTCGCCATGGGCATAGATCACCAGCGGATGAAATGTCAGTCGTGCCACCAGCCACGCGGTCAGCCCTTCCGGCAGGGCGCGCCCGGCGTGGATTGCATCGAAACGATGGGTCAGCGCCAAGGCCAGCGATTTGAAAAACAGCATGACATACATGCCCAGCGATTCCGGCCTGAGCCAAGTTACACGGCGCATGTTGATGCGGTGCACGCTGTTGGGATGGCTGGCATCCACCTCGGCGGCACCGGGCACATCGGCAGTCACAATATGGGTTTCCTTGCCCGACAGGCGCCGGTATACCTCGGCAAACCACACGGCAGTGCCGCCTTTTGTGGGCAGGAATAATTCGGTGAGTACCAGATAACGCGGCATCTTTAGCCTTTAAGTATGGACAACAGATTGCGCACGCTGGCAATACTCGGG
>JANMKH010000128.1:0-7647 GCA_031371965.1 Sulfuriferula sp. | reverse complement strand
GCCCCCGTAAATAAATAAAGGGTTATAGGCAGTACCGGGATTTTCCGCAACCTGGATCGCTGCGGCGCGGGCGAGCTGGTTAGCCTTTCCAGTGACGAAACTATCGAACGTGAAGGTTGGATTGAGGCGTTTAGGTGGTTCTGGCGGGCTCGTGTTGGGCGCAATTACCGCCGCGACTGCGGATGGCGCCGACCTTGGTGTGGAAACGGTCGGTTCACTAAGGCCGAGATTTATTTCTGTAGGTTCGCCAAAATAAGCGAGAGCTAAAACCTCTATTCGCGCCAAAAATTTTTCCTTTACCCAGTCCAGCACAAACCGGTTAGGGGCAAGCAGCCGAAAAGAATCTTCGTCAAGCACCGGTTTGAGGGGCTTGATCCAAGTATTGAATTGCTGCGGCGGCAGGTCTTCGGCAAGATGGTTTAGGCAGTTCTGCCAAAACTCATTCATAAATATAAACGGGGGTCAATTGATGGCGCATAAAAGCTTTGTTGCTTGCTGGGGCACGTGCCGGATAAACGCTGAACGCAGATTCTAACCCCCAGGGGAAAACTTATCCACAGGTAGCCCAGATAATTACAGGTTGACAGGAGGTCCAATAAAATAGTCTAATCATGCGTTTTACAGAATCATTTTCCCTAGGATTTGTCATGAAACGTACTTATCAACCGTCCGTAATCCGCCGCAAGCGCACACACGGCTTTCTGGTTCGCATGAGAACCAAAGGGGGGCGCGCGGTCATCCGCGCTCGTCGCGCCAAAGGCCGTGCCCGCCTCGCTGTTTGAGTCCGGAATTATAGCCAACAATGAAAGCGTAGCCGAAAGGCAAGATTGGCGTTTTCCTAGGCAATCACGGCTGTTGAAAACGGATGAATATTCATCCGTTTTTAATTTCCATTGCGGACAGAGTGGTAATTTTGTTCGTGTTTATGCCAAACCTAACCAATTGACCCATGCGCGTTTGGGAATTGTTGTTGGGAAAAAAGAATTGCGTACCGCCGTAGCGCGTAATTTTGCTAAACGCACTGTACGCGAAGTCTTTCGCACGAATCAGCAATACATCCCGACCCTGGATATTATTGTGCGCATCATGAAACCGTTCGACAGGTCCAATGTCTTGCTAGTACGCGAAGAATTACTTCGATTGCTGCATAAATCCAAACGATGTCTCGGCTCCTGATATACCTTGTCAAGGTTTACCAATATGCGATCAGCCCGCTATTAGGCTCGCATTGCCGTTTCACGCCGACCTGTTCCCAGTATGCCGTAGAGGCGCTCACCAAGCATGGAGCGGCCAAAGGGTTTTGGCTATCAATGCATCGTCTATCCCGCTGCCATCCGCGCCATCCGGGTGGTTATGATCCTGTACCTTAAATTACCAAAGCTAAAATGGATACCCAAAGACTAATTCTGTTTGTCGTATTTTCCTTCTCTTTGCTGATGTTATGGGAGAACTGGCAGAAGCACGATCAACCCGCAGCCGTAGTGAGCGCGCCCACACAGGCAACTACGCCAGGCGTGGCGCCGGTGCCGACACTGGATCAACAGCGTGCGACGCCGGTATCAACACCCACACCAGCCGCATCTGGTTTGGTCAATGGGCCCCGTGCGGTGGTGACCACGGATGTGTTACGTGCGGAAATAGACGCAAATGGCGGGGATTTACGCAGTCTGGATTTGACGCGATACCAGGACGCGGTAGACAAAAACAAAACTTTGCGGCTACTAGAACAAACGCCCGGCCATGAATACATTGCGCAATCCGGGCTGATCGGGAGCGACTTGCCGACCCACAAAACCCTGTTCCAGCTGACTCCGGGTAATTACACCCTGGCTGCTGGACAAGACAAAGTTCAAGTGCCAATGACCTGGGTTGATCCAGCCACGGGCGTAAAGGTTACCAAAACCTACACATTTCACCGAGACAGTTACGAAATTGATGTGGGTTATCAAATAACCAACCCGAGCAAACTTGCCATACCGATTTATGCCTATTTCCAGCTTCTTCGTGACAGCAAGGCGCCGGAGGGTGAGTCGCATTTTATTCACACCTACACCGGCCCGGCGTTATATACCGAGCAAAGTAAATTCAAAAAGGTAGAATTCAAGCAAATAGACAAGGGGGAGCAGGATTATCCACGCTATTCCAATGACGGCTGGATCGGCATGGTCCAGCACCACTTCGTCTCCGCATGGCTGCCCAAGAACGGACCTAAACGCGAGTTCTACACCAAGCCGGCCGGCGATGGGTTATACAGTGCCGGCGTCATCATACCCGAGGGTAGTGTGCTACCGGGCACCAGCCTGAATTTCTCAACGCCGTTATACGCCGGCCCTCAGATACAGAAAACCTTGACCGCCCTGGCGCCCGGCCTGGATTATGTGGTGGATTACGGCTTGCTTACGCCCATCGCGGCCCCCATATTCTGGACCTTGCAGAAGATCCACCAATTTGTTGGCAACTGGGGCTGGTCTATCGTTATTCTGACCATACTGATTAAAATAATGTTCTTCCCGCTTTCTGCGAAGAGCTACAAATCCATGGCGCAGATGCGCGGGCTGGCACCGCGTTTGCAACGGCTCAAGGAACAGTATGGCGATGATCGCCAAAAGCTGCACCAAGCCATGATGGAGTTGTACAAAACCGAGAAAATCAATCCGCTTGGCGGCTGTCTGCCGGTGGTGGTACAGATACCGGTGTTTATATCGCTGTACTGGACCTTGCTAGGTAGCGTGGAAATGCGCCAGGCGCCATTCGTGTTATGGATACACGATCTGTCCGCACCGGATCCCTACTATGTGCTGCCGATTATCATGGGAATTACCATGCTGATCCAGACGCGTCTGAACCCCACCCCGCCGGATCCGATTCAGGCCAAGGTCATGATGATTATGCCGGTGGCATTCAGTATATTTTTCTTTTTCTTCCCGGCCGGGTTGGTGTTGTATTGGCTGGTGAATAACCTGATATCCATTTCCCAGCAGTGGTACATCACCCGTCGTGTGGAGGCCGCCAAAGCTGGCCATGGCAAGTCCTGATAGCGATACCATTGCTGCGGTTGCCACCGCGCCGGGGCGTGGTGGCATTGGCGTGGTACGCATTTCTGGAAACCAGCTAACAGCGTTTGCAAAAGCCATATTGGGGCAAGAACTCCGACCGCGCGTAGCCCAACTATGCGGTTTCCGCGGCAGCCAGGGCGCTGCGCTGGATGAAGGCATTGCCCTATATTTTCCTGCGCCCCATTCATTTACCGGCGAAGATGTGCTTGAGTTGCAGGGGCATGGCGGCCCGGCAGTATTGCAGCTCATCTTGTCACGATGCTTCGAATTGGGCGCGCGTCCGGCGCAGCCGGGAGAGTTTACTCGCCGCGCATATCTAAACGACAAGCTTGATTTGGCCCAAGCTGAGAGCGTGGCTGATCTGATTGATGCGGCATCTGCAGAAGCGGCGCGCTGTGCTTTGCGCTCGTTGACTGGAGAGTTTTCGCGGCGCATTCACGAATTGGTGGAGGCGCTGATCAATCTGCGCATGTTAGTGGAAGCCACGCTGGACTTTCCCGAAGAAGAAGTCGATTTTTTGAAGGCGGCAGATGCCTTTGGCAAATTGGCTGCAATACAAACTGCACTGGAAAAAACCCGACAGGGAGCACACCAGGGCAGTTTATTGCGCGAGGGGATTCGGGCGGTTTTGATTGGACAGCCCAATGTAGGCAAATCCAGTTTGCTCAATCAGCTTGCCGGGCAGGATGTGGCGATTGTCACGGCAGTTGCTGGTACGACGCGAGACACCGTGCGCGAAACCATACAGATACAGGGCGTACCGCTACATATTATCGACACGGCCGGGTTGCGTGAAACCGCGGACGAGGTCGAGCGCATCGGTATAGCACGCACCTGGGAAGCGATACGCCAAGCGTCCGTAGCCTTGTTGCTGGTTGATGCACAGCACGGCATTACCGCCGCAGAGCAAGAGATTATCGCTGCATTGCCAAACACGTTGCCGCTTTTAACCATTCATAACAAAATTGATCTTAACCAGGAACCCAACCGCAAGCAGGGTAACGATCTATATCTGTCGGCCAAGACCGGCGAGGGGGTGGATGCTTTGCGCACAGAGCTCCTTAAAATTGCCGGATGGCAACCTGAAGGCGAAGGCTTGTTCATGGCGCGCAATCGGCATCTAGTTGCCTTGACCCAAGCAGCCCTACATATCGAACAAGCCAGTCAGTCTGGCGGTAGGCTGGAATTCCTTGCTGAAGAACTGCGGCTGGCACAGAATGCCCTGTCTGCCATAACGGGAGAATTCAGCGCCGATGATTTGCTGGGGGAAATTTTCAGCCGTTTCTGCATCGGAAAATAGGGGAAAATTCCCAGAACCGACCATAGCGCGCCACAGTGAACGATCGTTGGGGCGCCAAGGGCGTAGCATCGGGCGGCACGGCATTGCGCAGTGAGGCCCGATATGACCACCCGGTTTTCTGAGGCGAATTTCAAAAAACCTAAACCCCCAATGTTTCACGTGAAACAAACTTAACCTTTGTGCGGGTTCGGCGTATCATTCCGAGTCTTGTGTACTTGCGGCAAGCAGGACAAATCCATGAATTTCCCAGAGCGGTATGATGTAATTGTGATAGGTGGCGGGCACGCGGGCACCGAGGCGGCGCTTGCGTCGGCACGCATGGGCCAAAAAACGCTGCTACTCACGCATAATATCGAGACGCTCGGGCAAATGTCGTGTAACCCATCGATTGGCGGTATTGGTAAGGGCCATTTGGTAAAAGAAGTGGACGCCCTGGGTGGCGCCATGGCTGCAGCGACAGACGAAAGCGGTATCCAGTTTCGTATCCTGAATTCATCCAAGGGCCCGGCGGTGCGCGCGACGCGTGCCCAGGCCGACCGAGTGCTGTACCGGCAGGCGATACGTAAGCGCTTGGAAAATCAGCAGAATCTGTGGCTGTTTCAGCAGGCGGTGGACGATTTGCTGGTGACCGGCGATCGCATTGATGGCGTCAAAACCCAGCTTGGACTGGTATTTCACGCGCGCGCCGTGGTGCTGACGGCGGGGACTTTCCTGGCGGGTTTGGTGCATGTCGGGCAATCCAACTATCAGGCAGGGCGTGCAGGCGACCCGCCCGCCGTTAGCTTGGCGCATCGTCTGCGTGAGTTGAACTTGCCGGTGGGTCGTCTCAAGACCGGCACACCGCCGCGTTTGGACGGGCGCAGCCTGGATTATTCGGTAATGGAAATTCAGCCTGGCGACGACCCTGCGCCGGTGTTTTCTTTCCTGGGTAATCCCGGTCAGCATCCGCGTCAGTTGCCGTGCTGGATTACACACACCTCGGAAGTAACGCACGAAATCATCCGCGGAGGGTTGGACCGGTCACCGCTGTATACGGGTGTTATCGCCGGAGTCGGACCGCGCTATTGCCCATCTATTGAAGACAAGGTAGTGCGGTTTGCGGAGAAACTCTCGCACCAGATATTCGTTGAACCGGAAGGCTTGACTACCCATGAGGTATATCCGAACGGCATTTCGACCAGTTTGCCCTTCGATGTGCAAATCGCGTTAGTACGTTCGATCAAGGGCTTTGAAAATGCGCATGTGACGCGACCAGGATATGCCATTGAATATGATTATTTTGATCCAACCGGACTGAAAAGCTCGCTCGAAACCAAGGCAATTCAGGGCTTGTTTTTTGCCGGACAGATCAATGGCACGACAGGTTACGAAGAGGCTGCCGCACAGGGTTTGCTGGCGGGCATCAATGCCGGATTGTACGTGCAGGAACGCGCGGCGTGGTGTCCGCAACGCAATGAAGCTTATTTGGGCGTGTTAGTGGATGATCTGATCACCCGGGGTGTCACCGAGCCTTACCGGATGTTTACTAGTCGCGCAGAATATCGTTTATCGCTGCGTGAAGATAATGCCGACCTGCGCTTGACGGAAGCGGGACGCAAGCTGGGCGTGGTTGATGATTTGCGCTGGGATGCATTCATGCGTAAGCGCGATGCCATCGAGGCCGAGTTGGCGCGCCTGCGCAGTGTGTGGGTACGGCCAGACACCCTGCCTGAAGCCGATGCGTTGCGAGTGCTCGGCAAGTCGATAGAGCACGAATACAGTCTCTATGAGTTGTTGCGCCGCCCGGATGTGGACTATGCGGGGATATTAAGTTTATCTGACACGAGCGTGGTTACAAATGACCCGCAAGTGACCGAGCAAGTAGAAATCCAGGCCAAATATCAGGGCTATATTGATCGCCAGCATGACGAGATCGAGCGTGGTCGCGCCTTGGAAGGGCGGTCATTACCTCCCGACCTGGATTACAGCACGGTGCACGGTTTGTCAGTCGAGGCGCAGCAAAAGCTAAATCGCCACAAGCCCGAAACCATAGGACATGCCTCGCGTATTTCCGGGATAACCCCAGCGGCGATTTCTGTATTGCTGGTGCACTTGAAGCGGGCTGGCGCTTCCATAGAACATAAAAATTACGCATGACCCCGTATCAGCAACTGGAAATAGGTGCTTGCTCGCTAGGGTTGGCGCTGGACGAAAAGCAGTTAGCCCGGCTGATGCAATACTTGAGCCTGCTCCAGAAATGGAACCGTGTGCATAACCTGACGGCGTTAAGCGATCCGCAAAAGATGCTGACGCATCATTTATTGGATAGTCTCGCCGTGTTGCCCCATCTCTGCACAGAGCGCTTGCTGGATGTTGGGAGTGGTGCGGGTTTGCCAGGAATTCCATTGGCAATTGCTCGCCCGGACTGGGAAATCACGCTGTCAGATAGCAATCAGAAAAAATCCAGCTTTCAGCTCCAGGCAGCAATTGAACTGGGCTTGAGCAACGTGCGGGTAGCTGCCGGGCGAGTAGAGGATATCCACCCGGAGAAAAAATTTGATGGCGTGATCTCGAGGGCATTTTCTGAGATCGCTGATTTCATTGCGTGTTCGCACCATTTGTTGGCAAAGGCCGGGTACTGGTATGCCATGAAGGGCGCGCGCCCGGATGGGGAGCTGGAGCAATTGCCGGCCGGAGTGGAAGTGGAGCGGGTCACGCCATTGGTGGTGCCCGGACTCGATGCGCAACGGCATCTGATTATCCTGAAAGCGGTGTAATGGCAAAAATTCTGGCAATAACCAATCAAAAAGGCGGAGTCGGAAAAACCACGTCAGCCGTTAATCTGGCGGCTAGTCTGGCTGCTCTAGGGCAGCGCGTATTGCTGATAGACCTTGATCCGCAGGGCAACGCCACCATGGGCAGCGGGGTGGATAAGCGTAACTTGCGGCAAACCGTATACCATGTGCTGCTGGAGTTGGCGCCATTAACGGAGGTGCGTCAGCATTCGGAAAGTGGCAAGTTTGACTTGCTGCCGGCCAACCGCGAACTGGCGGGGGCAGAGGTAGAGCTGGTAGATCAGCCACAACGCGAAACCCGGCTTAAAAAAGCGCTTTCCAATGTGGTGGCGGAATATGACTATCTATTGATAGATTGTCCGCCGGCACTTAACCTGCTTACAGTGAATGGGCTGACTGCCGCCGATGCAGTGATGATTCCCATGCAGTGTGAATATTATGCTCTGGAAGGGCTGTCCGATCTGGTCAATACGATTAAAAAAGTACGCGCCAACCTGAATCCGCAGCTGGAAATAGA
>JANMKH010000115.1:0-2792 GCA_031371965.1 Sulfuriferula sp. | reverse complement strand
CATCTTGCGCGACAAAGCGCGCAGTGGCGACTTGGCAAGCTACCTGCGCTGCCAGAAAGCCCGGCGCAAGCGCTACGGCAGTGGGCATCAGCGCCGAGGGCGGGGTGGACGATGGATTTTTCCACGTCTTCGGGGCTGATATGCATGATGCGCGCTTCGGCATGGTCGATCCAGACGACGGCATGAGAATGTGACATGGTGTTCCTTTCCTGGGTTATGGAATCTATCTTGGGGGAATCATTAATCGACTCTTCGCACCTGCGCGACGATGGCGGCGTCTTTGCGGCCACTTCGGGTTCCAATATGTTACATGGTGACGGCAGTACTCGATTAAAAGCAGGGGAAATTAAGTTGAGCGCTTCTCGCGCGATGTTTGAGTGCCGGGGGTAGCCCAGCGAATCATGTTCAAGCAATACACGTCATACACCCATGAGTTTAAGCAAAGCGTCAATAGCTGCCTCATTTGCCCGGCCAGTCTGCAAACGCGCCTCTGTAAAATGTATCTTGTAGTGATCACATTGCGTCGCATCATGATTGACGAATGGTGCGAATTGCTTTTTCAGTGCCTTGGCATCGCCAACCGGGCTGATATCCAGCAGGCGCAGCATGAGAGCCTCAAAACAAGGCTCTGATTTGAGCACCTGAATTTTCTTTATCTTCGCCCGCTTGGCGATTGCCTCGGACCAATCCGTATCGGTATCCAGCAGCGCGGCTGCCATATCGTAGTCAGTGTTGGCAATCTGTCGAATAGTCCATTCGATCACATGTTGTGCACCTTTGCCGCGTGCATTTTTGATAGTTACCGACAAACCGCAGCCGCGCGGCGCATATAATTTTTTGACGTAACTCAAGAACGCCTCCTCGTGGTAACCCTCTCCCACGATTAACAGCGTGCGCTGTGCTTTCCAGATAGCCATCAATTGACCGATCAGAAATGCGGCACAGCGCCGTAAGCGCCCGCCATGTATTTTGCGTAGAAATTATCGTCACTACGGATGCCGGCTACCGCATCCATGCGACTCGCCGTGCTTTCGCAATCGACATCCTTCTGCACCAGCATCACTTGCGACTTGTGGACGAGATTCAGTACTTCCATGGCGTGGCAGGTAAATAAAAGCTGCGCGTGGTGCGGGTTAGTCGTTGGGTTGGCGAACAGATCCAAGATGGGTTCCAGCATGTGCGGATGCAGATCGTTCTCGAATTCATCAATGACCGCAAGACCACCCTTTTCCAAAGCTTCCAGTAGCCTCGCCAGGAGCACAAACGCACCCTGCGTACCACTCGACTCCAGCGCGAAATGCAGACGATATTCAGTTGTTTGATTCCTGTGTTTTCCAAAAGGCATCCACACCTTCTGGCCAGGCTCTTGCGGATTGTTCACCGCAATTTCTTGCAATTCGACACCGGACAAACCCAAGTCCCACGCGGACAGCAGGCGATCCATGCGCTCACGCTGTTCGGGATGTTCCGAGAAATGCTGTGCAGCGGTCAACATAACCTGCTCACCCATGGGCATACGACCCAAGACATTCACGTTGGTGACGATGTACGGCGCAACCATCCGCATGGCCAAAGACACACCAAACTGCGCCGCCCAGGAAATCAGCGAAACATTCGGGCGCACTTTGCGCGCCTCCTGCATTGCCAAGCCAAAATCCTGCTGCTTCACCACATAGGAATTGGTTGCAGCATCCCAATCACGCACAAACACATAACCGAAGCGCTCACGTTTTTGATAAAGCGCCTCATGCAATACGCGCTCAGGTGTACAACGCAGCACATAACGCCACAGCTTACCGTCGAAATCGACCGTGCACTCGAACTCCGTCGGCTCGTTCGCCACCGCGAAATGCGGCGTAACAGGGATACCGGCATCCGGCTGGTTCTGGAACGACTGGCTGATGAACCAACTCAGAAAAGCCACCGGTTTCAATAGCGCTGTCTTACCGCTGCCATTGGGACCAATCACCGCCATTAATTTCGACACTCGATCACCCGTGGGCGTCTCGATCATCCAGTCCGTCAGCGCCACTTTGCGGCTGATGCCCAAGTCAACTTCGACCCGCTCACGGAATGACTGAAAATTTGTAAATGCATAGCTATGAAGCACGGAAACACCTTTAACTAAATAAATAAACAAATATTTGTTTAAAATATCAGTTAATTAAAAATTAATCCATGTTTGTAGCGAAAAAGATTAATTACTCCTACCGTACTCAACTGCTTTTAGTATTCAAGCAGTCGCTCATTCCACTTCGGCCCTTTACAAAAATCGCGGTCACCCATTATTTTCCAGCGCCACCTGAACTTCCCCTTCTGCGCCGCTTCGTCTGGGCCGGTCGGGCGGGAGGTTCAGGCGAGCACTGTTCGAGCTCCGCAGCAGCTTGCGGTTTGTGCAAGCTGTCAGGGCGTTTGCGCAGCCCCCGTCTGACCGGCTCGGACGAAGGTATCCCGAAGGGACGGCGCAGTGGGGTGGCCTTCTTTTGGGTTACCTTTTCTTGGCCAAACAAGAAAAGGTGACACTAGCCGCCGGGCTACCCCCGGCAAACCATGTTCAAGCGATACACGTCGCATAGACGCGACAATTAGCTTTAGTATCTGTTAATGCAAGACCGGGCCCGGTCATCCGGTCGGATTTAACGTTGTATCGCTATTCTTTGATCCGGGAAAACGCATGATCCTTGCCGCAATCGTTCTGTTTTGTCTGGCGGCCGTGCTTGGCCTGTGGCTCGTGGTTTTGGCCGTGCGCTATCGACGGGGCTCCCGAGCCTTGGCGGCGGGGCACGCCGGCG
>JANMKH010000085.1:0-5567 GCA_031371965.1 Sulfuriferula sp. | reverse complement strand
CGCCATCGGACGTGCGTGCAGCGTTGCCATCGTGCACCAGCAATATGGCACCGGCATGCAGACCGCGTAATAGTTTGTTTTTAACGCGCTCGACGTCGTTGATCCGGGTGTCGAAACCACGTGCCGACCAGCTGGCAAGCCGCAGCCCCAACCGGGCGAGCACCGGGTCGAGAAAAGGATTGCGCAAGCCGGCTGGCGCGCGGAAAAACAGCGGGCGCTCTCCGCTGATCGTGGTGAGCGTGTCCTGCGCGGACTGCAATTCACGTGTGAAACCGGAATGTCCCAGCAGTGCAAAGTAATGACGGTGATGTTGGCTGTGGTTTTCCACGGCATGACCGCGCCGCACGATATCCCGGCACAAGTCCGGGTAGCGCGCGGCTTTTTCACCAATGCAGAAAAAAGTGGCCTGGATAGCATAGCGATCCAGCATGTCCAGTACCTGTGGGGTGACGGCGGGATCGGGGCCGTCGTCGATGGTCAGGGCAATTTCATTTCTGGCCGTGGCAGCGGCAGGCAGTCGTGTCCAGTTCGGCCCCAGCCAATGGCTGCGTGGCCACAACCCGAGCAGCGTAAGCAGCGCGTGATTGGCAAGCACGGCACCCAACGCCCAGCGCCATTGGCCCGGTTCCACGATCACTGCCAACAGGGCCAACGCATGCAGCACGAGGGTCACGCGGATGAGGGGTGTCGGGCGCCAGCACGTATCAGGCATGGGCTTTCCTGGCAAAAATCGCGGAGTAAATCAGCGCAAGAATGACGCCCGGCGCCACGGTTACGCCCATGGCCTGCAATATCGACACGTTGGAAAACGCCAGCAGGCCGAAGCCTGCGACGGTAGTCAGGTTGGCGAACAACATCGACGCGAGGGTGCGCGGCGAGATGGTGCGATCAATCGGTTTTGGCTCAGCCATTGTTCCCTCTCCCGGCGGGAGAGGATGGTCGGGCCGGTCAAAAAACAGGGCGTAATTGGAGCCGACCGCAACCACCAGCAGCAAACCCACCAGATGCAGAATAATCAGTTGCTGGCCCAGCACCGCCAATCCCGCCGTGACGGTGATGACTGCGGCCGCCAGCGGCACGATGATGCGCAGCACGCGCATGGGCGAGCGGAAAACAAATAGCAGCAATCCGATAATGGCAACCAGCCCGCCGAGCGACAACAGGATGGCTTCATGCAGATAGCCGGAATACAGGCGGTCGGACTCGGCTTTCATGTCCACAAACAGTACATTGGGCAAGCCGGTGGCGGCCAGCGCGGCGCGAATCCGGTCGGCATTGATGCCGGTATCCTTGGCTGCGGTAAGCGGCAATAAGGCACTCCAGTGGCGGTCCTGGCGAATGAGCAAGGCATCCACCGCCATGGCCATCGAGGTGTGTTCAAGATCGGACGCTTGCAGCAAAGGCTGGCTGCGCGCGGCTGCGACATCGGCAAGAAACGGCGCAAACAGTTGCGCGCGCACCGGCAGGCCCTGAACTGCCTGGGCAAGGCGGGTTTCCAGCACGGCAGAGGCGGGCAGGCTGGCCTGTCGCGCGCGTTGCGTTGCCGTGCTGGGAAGATAACGGCTGGGACTTTCAAATCCGGCGAGTGCGCCTTGATCGACCTGCTTTTGCAGCACTGTGGAAACCTGTTCGGCGGAGCGCAATACGGATTCCCGGCTCGCGCCGGACACCACCACCAGATAACGCACATCGGGCGCGCCCATGTCGGCGCGCAGGCTGGCATCCAGCGCCACATCGGCTTGCGATACCGGGCTTAACGCGGATATTTTGTCATTCCATAAACTGTTGCGGTGCGCAAAGAGAACGGCACAGGCCACCAGCAGCAGTAGCACGGCCGGCCCACGCAGTGCAGCGGCACGCTGTACCAGACGGGACAGGCCGACGCCGATAGCCGATACATCATGGATGCGAAAGTTTTTCGGCAGCAGATGCGGCAACACGAAACGGGTCACCGTTGCAGCCGCGATCAGGCCGGCTATCGCATACAGGCCGAGTTGCGCCAGGCCCGGAAAACCGGACAGCAGCAGCGAAGCAAAGCCGAATATCGAAGTCAGCACGCCGAGGCGGATGGTGGGCCAGAAACGCTTGATCCAGTCCTGCTGGTCGGAACCGCCCCGTTCTGATTGCACAAACAGGTAGATGGAATAATCCACCGCCTCGCCGATCAGGGCGGTGCCAAATCCCAGGGTGATGCCGTGCACCGCGCCAAAGCCCAGGCTGACGGCGGCGATGCCTGCCAGCGCGCCGCTAATGACGGGCAAAAAACCCAATGCCAGCGCGGTGAAAGAACGATAAACCAGTAATAGCAGCGTCGCGATGAGCACAACGCTGATGATGGACAGACGGGTGACCTGGCTTTTGATGGTATCGCGCGACGTGACCGAAAACACGCCGGGCCCGGTCATCAGCAATTTGGCGGCCGGGGTTGCGCTGGGCGCCGCGTCAAACGCGTGGCGGATGGCGGCCATGTCGCGTTGCTGGGCATCGGTATTGGAACCTGAAGCGCGCGTTTGCATCAGCAGCAGGGCACGTTTCCCGTCACGGGATGCCCATGCCCCATCAACCAGTTGCGGATGCGTGCCGCCATTGAGCTGGTCGAGCAATTGCACCATTTCACCGGTCGGGTCGCGTGGCAGCATTGACTTGACCAGCAAGCCTGCGGGCGAAGCGAGCAGGTCGATGCTGTCACTCAGCGCGGCATGCAGACCCTCCACGCTGAAGCGCGCGGGCGTCACGGCCGGGCTCAGCAGGTAGCGATGGTTGAACAGATAAGCCCGGTCGCGCTCGGCGCTGACTGGCTCGCCGTTATTGACGCTGACAAAGGCAGGGTCGGCGCGCAGACGCTGCGCGATCTGTTTGGAAAGCCGGGCACGGGTGGGCGTATCGGCGCCTTCAATGCCCACCAGAATCAGGCGTGAGGCGAGGCCGTCACGTATCTGTTCCAGTAGCAGTTGTTGTTCCGGGGTGGGGCTGCGCGGCAAAAATGCCGATAGATCGGTGGTGAACTGGGTGCGGCTGATGATAATGCCGCAGGCGAGGATAAACGCCAGCCACAGGGCTATTGCTATCCGCGTGCGCGTCACGGCGTAGCCATTTTTTCGATCAGCATCTGCGAGCTGTCGCCATCGGCCTGGGTGATTTCCATGCTGCGTACCGCGTCCCGCACACCAGCAATCTGGATGCGTTTTACCACTGCCTGCATTTTTTCATCGATCGGTACAAGTTGCAGCGTCCAGTGTTCGGCAGCGCCGTCCAGGCTGAGTCGATAATTACGCTCCAGCGCCTTGCGGTCACCCGCCAGCGTGCCGCGTATGCTGTCGATAAAAGCAGCCAGCTCCGGGTAATCCGCCAGTTGCAGGCGATATTTCTTTTGTCCGCGTTCGATGACGAGCTTGCCGCCATCCACAATCATGGACTCGGGTTTGGGTTTGAGGGTGAGCTTTTCCAGGTGGTCAGGCGCCCTGTAAAACAGTTCGCCGGACGATTCCACCGGCCGGTCGAGCATGGCGATGGTTTTTTTTTCGACAAAGCTGGCGTGGCTGGAACGAGTTTGTGCCAGGCCGCGCATAAGCTGATCGATATCCCAGTCGGTGGCGTGACTTATCGCAGGCAATAACATCATTGCCAGTGCAACGAGCAGGCGCGTGGAGGCAGCCAGTGAAAGGGAGGAGGGCGGTGTTGTAATCATGATGACTTTGGAGGCATGGTTATGGGTGCGGTCTGCCAGAAATCGAAAAAGTTAAACCAGTTGTAGGGTGCCTTGCGGCAATATTGATCGAGCAGTGCTGCATAACGACTGATGGCTGTCTGTAGGGCAGCGTCACGTTGACCGCGGGGAACGGCAGAAAAATCCGCCAGCGTATCGAAATGGATGGCATAACGGTTGCCACCCAGATACAAGCCAGTCATGAAGACCACCGGCCGTTGCAGCAACGCCGCCATGCGAAACGGCCCGATGGGCAAGTTTGCGGTGGCGCCGAGAATATTCACCGGGTATAGGGTGTCATTGCCTGGAGTGCGATCGGCGAGCATGCCGACGACACAACCTTCATCCAGCCGCTCGCGCACCTGGAGCATGGAATCGATGTGACCCAGGCCGATGATATCCTGTACCGCTTCAGGATTAATAGCCGCCAGCATGGCATTGATTTTTTGGGCGTTATCTTCGTGCATGACCATGGCGACGCGCACATCCGTGTCTTTCCGGCCAAGCGCGCGAATCACTTCAAAGCTGCCCAGGTGTGCCCCCATCAGAAACACGCCATTGCCGTCGGCGATCAGGTGACGCAGCGTGTCTTCGCCATGCACCTCAAAATCAAACAGGTCGAAGCGACGATTGACCAGATAGACGCGGTCATGGATGGTGGCGGCAAAAGTAAAAAAATGCCGGTACATATCCGTCCAGCGGACCGGACGGTCGAGTGCGCGCTTGAGGTAATTCCTGGAAGCGCGCCGGCTGCCGGGAGAAAACAGCACGAAATAGCTGGCGATCAGATGCAATACCCCGCGTGCAATACGCCGCCCCAGACGCAGGGAAATCCACGTCATGATGCGCAGCATGAACATGTTGCTGCGCTCCGGCGTGCGTGCCCAAATAGTCTGGTTGGAGGTTGATGGCGCTGTCATGCAGACGATTTTGCCACAATACTTCCGCTGGCAATTTTGCGCGTGCCGGCCGCGATGTCGAAACGGATGGCTCCGCTGGCGGAGATGACGTGCTGGATCACCAGCTCATCGCCCGGATTTGCCGGACTCAAAAATTTGACCGAGCTGATTTCGCAACAATTCAACTCGATTCCGCTGGCATCTGCGATGGCCTGCAATGCTGTGTCCAGCAGCACTACGCCGGGAAGGATGGGTGTGCCTGGGAAATGGCCGGCAAAGGCGGGATGATCAAGCGGGACGGTCCAGTGAATGGTGTTATTCATGCGGATTTTTGTGCGGCATGTGCCTGAAACAGGGCCTGCAATGCTGCGCGCGGCAGTTTTCCTGTGCAGTTGCGTGGCAATTCCTCGACAAACAATAATGGCCGCGGCAGGAAAACCGGGTCGATATGTTCGCGTAACGCTGCGAGTAGATAGGGCGCCTCCAGCCCCGGCGCCACCACGAAAGCAGCCAGCCGCGTAATGTGACCATGGCCGGTTTCGTCCGGCATGTAAAAAGCACCGTCTATTACGCCGGGGATGGTATTGAGCAGGTGATTGAGGCTGGCCAGCGAATGGCGTTTGCCGGCGATATTGACCAGATCGGCCAGGCGCCCGTGCAGTAAAAAATGCTCGTCTGAGACCGGTTCCAGCATGTCGCTCATGGCAATCATGGTCTCGATGTGACCCCCGCAAGCGCGCACGCTGTCGCCATCCGCAATCAATTTTATGCCGGGAAGCAGGCGCCATTCCTCGCTTTGGGCAGGGCGCAGGAGTTGTTCTTGCGGTGTCGTTTCAGTAAAGTGCGTGGCGCGAAGAAGAGTGTCGTCGGTGGTTTGTTGAGAGGGACGCAAAAGTTCTTTTGCTTTTGCGTTGATTAGTCGTTCTAATGTTCTGCGATCTTCCACTTTCTCGTGGGCAGAA
>JANMKH010000069.1:0-2543 GCA_031371965.1 Sulfuriferula sp. | reverse complement strand
GGCTGCAAAAGTACTTGGCCTGCTCAATGCGCCGGCACGCTGGCCGCAACTCGCCGCCAATGGCCGTCGTTTTGTCGAAACCGAGCGCAACTGGGCGGTCAGCGTGGCGCGCTATGAAGCCGTCTACGACTACGCCAAACGTCAGACCTTACTGCCATGAAGCCGCATCTGGTTGTCTTTTCCACGTTATTTCCGCACGCCGGCGCACCCAATGCCGGCCCGTTCATTCGCGAGCGCATGTTCCGGGTAGGGGAGACATTGCCGATCACCGTGGTGTCCCCGCAGCCGTGGTTTCCGGGACAAGCGCTGCTGCGGCGCTGGAAGCCGCATTTCCGGCCGGATACCACGCCGCGCGAAAGCCAGCAGGGCATCGAAGTTCTTCATCCAACTTTTTTCTCGGTACCAGGCGCATTCAAACAACTGGATGGCTTGTTCATGGCGCTGGGAAGTTATTTCACCCTGAAGAAACTGCGGCGCGCCGGCAAACTCGACATCCTGGACGCCCACTTTGCCTACCCCGACGGCTATGCCGCCACGCTGCTGGGCAAATGGCTGGGCGTGCCGGTCACCATCACCCTGCGCGGCACCGAAGTACCCCATTCCAGAAATGCAAAGCTGCGCCCGCTGTTGGTGCGCGCGCTGGCACGTGCGACGCGGGTATTTTCGGTGTCCGATTCGCTACGTCGCCATGCCATTGATCTGGGTATCCCTGGAGACAAAATCCGCGTGGTGGGCAACGGTGTAGATAACGATAAATTTCATCCGGTCGCCCGTAGCGAAGCGCGTGCTCAATTGGGCATTGCCGTCGATGTGCCGGTGTTGATTTCGGTAGGCGGGCTGGTCGAGCGTAAGGGTTTTCATCGTGTCATCGAATGCCTGCCGGAATTGAAACTGCGCTTCCCCGGACTGGTTTACCTCATCGTCGGCGGTGCCGGTGCCGAGGGCGACATGCGCGCCCAGCTTGAACAGCAGGTAGCGGCGCTGGGCTTGCATGAGACGGTACGCTTTCTCGGCATCATCCCCGCTTCATCGCTGAAATGGCCGCTGTCGGCTGCCGACGTGTTCGTGCTGTCGACACGCAATGAGGGCTGGGCCAATGTGTTTCTAGAAGCGATGGCATGCGGTCTGCCGGTCATCAGCACCGATGTGGGCGGCAACGCCGAAGTGGTGTGCCGCGACGAGCTGGGCATGATCGTGCCGTTCGGTGACCACGCCGCCTTGAGGACTGCCCTCATGGCAGCGCTGGCAAAAGACTGGGATCGTCCAGCCATCCTTGCCTATGCGCGCGACAACGATTGGCAAAAACGCGTGACCGTGCTGGTGGAAGAATTCAACACGATTCATGCGCTTGCGTTGTCTACGCGCGCAGCCGTGCGACGGGTGAGTCTTGGTAACGGAGGCCATCTTGGCTAGGGCCCTGTCTAATTTGCGCGCTGTCTCCAGCGTCGTCTGAACGGAGCGTGCATCTCATGTACACAGCCATTGCTGCCAATATCCTGTTCCCGCTGCACGAGCGGCTCAAACATCACACGACTGTTGTGGTGCACCGTGACATGGAACAGACTCAGTGGTGGGATATAAAACGCCTGCAAGCCTTGCAACTGGAGCGTTTGCGCGCCTTGCTCACGCATGCTCAGGCGCACGTGCCGTACTACCGCGAGCTGTTTGGGCGCATCGGTTTCGGGCCATTGACCCTGGCTTCGCTGAACGATCTGGCACGCTTGCCATTCCTTACCAAGGTTGAGATACGTAGCCATCTTGAACAACTCAAGGCGGATAACGCCATCAGTCTGGCACGCTTCAATACCGGCGGCTCCAGCGGTGAGCCGCTGATTTTCTTCATTGGTCGTGAACGTGTCAGCCACGATGTCGCCGCCAAGTGGCGTGCCACGCGCTGGTGGGGGGTGGATATCGGCGACCCGGAGATCGTGGTGTGGGGCTCGCCGATTGAGCTGGGCGCGCAGGACAAGGTGAAGCAACTGCGCGACAAGCTGCTGCGTACCAAACTGCTGCCCGCGTTTGAAATGTCCGCACAAAAACTCGACGGTTTCATCGGCGAGATTCGTGCCATGCGTCCGAAAATGTTGTTCGGCTACCCGTCGGCGCTGGCGCATATTGCGCGCCACGCCGACGAGCAGGGTATCGCCATGAATGATCTGGGCATCAAAGTTGCCTTTGTCACCTCAGAAGCGCTGTACGATCACCAGCGTGAGCAGATTGAAAAAACCTTCGGTTGCCCGGTAGCGAATGGCTATGGGGGCCGTGACGCCGGCTTCATCGCGCACCAGTGCCCGGCGGGCGGCATGCACCTGACCGCCGAGGACATCATCGTGGAAATCGTCGACCCCCATGGGAAGGTGTTGCCGCACGGCGAGTCGGGCGAGATCGTGGTGACGCATCTGGTCACCGGTGATTTTCCGTTTATCCGCTATCGTACCGGCGATGTCGGCGTGCTTGATGACCAGCCCTGCGCGTGTGGGCGTGGCTTGCCGCTGCTGAAAGCCATCGAGGGACGCAGTACCGATTTCGTGGTGGCGCAGGAC
>JANMKH010000052.1:0-1828 GCA_031371965.1 Sulfuriferula sp. | reverse complement strand
GCAAGGCAAACAGGAAGGTGACAACATCGATGTCACGCTGGAGCCGGAATACGCCTTTGGCGAATACGAAGCAGAATTGGTACGCGCCGAACCCCGTCATCTGTTTCCAGCGGAAATAGCGGTGGGAATGCAATTTGAAGGTGCGGCCGAAGGCACAGAGGAATTCATGCTCTACACGGTCACCGAACTGACCGAAGATACCGTGATGGTGGATGGCAATCATCCGCTCGCTGGGCAAACACTCAAATTCTCCTGTCATGTGGATAACGTACGCGCAGCCAGCGCCGATGAAATTACCCACGGTCACGCCCACGGCGAACACGGCCATCATCATTAATACAACGACTACCTGCGGGCGGCATTGTCTACGGTGCGATTCTGTCTGGCACCTGAATCAGCTACAATGCCGCTTTTTTCACGGCCCTGACTGCCTATGAAAACCACTTTTCTGGATTTCGAGCAGCCGATCGCCGAGCTGGAAGCCAAGATCGAAGAACTGCGCTATGTGCAGGACGATTCTGCGCTGGACATCTCGGAAGAAATCGGCCGTCTGCAAAAAAAGAGTGAAAAGCTCACCAAGGATATTTACGCCAAGCTCACGCCTTGGCAAATTTCTCAGGTAGCACGCCACCCACAACGTCCTTACACGCTCGACTATGTGGGCGCACTATTTAGCGGTTTTGAAGAACTGCACGGCGACCGAGCCTATGGTGACGACCCTGCAATCGTCGGTGGTCTGGCGCGTTTCAATGGCCAAAGCGTGATGCTTATTGGCCACCAGAAAGGCCGCGACACCAAGGAAAAAATCTACCGCAATTTTGGTATGCCACGTCCCGAAGGTTATCGCAAGGCGTTGCGCCTGATGCGCCTGGCTGAAAAATTCGGCGTACCGGTAATGACTTTCATCGATACCCCAGGCGCCTACCCGGGTATTGGAGCCGAGGAACGCGGCCAGTCCGAGGCCATCGCCCGCAACTTGTTTGTCATGACGGAGCTGAAAACCCCCATACTGTGCACCATCATTGGCGAAGGTGGCTCTGGCGGCGCTTTAGCGATAGGTGTGGGCGACCAGACCATGATGCTGCAATACTCGACTTATTCGGTGATTTCACCGGAAGGGTGTGCATCTATTTTATGGAAAAGCGCTGACAAAGCGTCCGTCGCAGCTGAAACGCTGGGCATTACCGCCCCACGTCTAAAATCTTTCGACCTGATTGATCGTATCGTGGACGAACCACTGGGTGGCGCGCATCGTGACCCGGCGCTGATGATGCAATCCATGAAAACAGCTTTACAGGACGCCTTGGACGGCCTCACCAGCCAACCCCTCGACGCCCTGCTCAAGACCCGCTACGAGCGCCTGATGAGCTATGGCCGATTCAAGGACACGCCCGCCAAATAATTTACTGGAAACAGTACGAGCGCAATTGGCTCGATACGTCAAACCTGGTGCACGCATCACTCTGGGTTTGAGCGGCGGTGTGGATTCGGTTGTATTGCTCGACCTGCTGGCGCGCCTGGCAACCGATCTTTCCTTCCATCTCAGCGCCATACACGTCAATCATCAGATCAGCCCCCACGCAAAAGACTGGGCAGATATTTGCCAAACGCTCTGCACAAGCCATCATATTCCACTACGGATGCATACCATCCATATTGAAGACGCCGCGAAACTTGGTCTGGAAGCGGCTGCGCGCCGTGCGCGCTATGCCGAATACGCGCAACTGGATACGGACTTCATTGCGCTGGCTCAGCATCGCGACGACCAGGCCGAAACACTCCTGCTGCAGTTGCTGCGCGGTGCGGGGGCCAAAGGGCTGGCGGCGAT
>JANMKH010000047.1:0-5156 GCA_031371965.1 Sulfuriferula sp. | reverse complement strand
GCCTCAGCGTCGTCGTGGGCATAATTGCGGGTCATGCCGGTGCCGGATTGCGCATATTCACGAAAAAGTGCTTCGAGTTTGTCGAGCAGATTGGCATCTGGATGGAAATGGCTGAAGCGCCTGCTCTGGGTGGTGGCAGCGTCGATTTTATCGCGCATGACGGCACGCTCGTGGCGCAGGAAGCCGTCGCCCTGTATCCAAGCTGCCTGAATCCGCAAGCGCCGGAACAGATCGGCAAAGGCGCGCCGTACAGTTGTGGTACCCGCGCCGCTCGAACCGGTTACTGCGATGATGGGATGCTGTTTTGACATTTGTATCCTCCGCCGCCAGGCTGTTTTGTCAAGAAAAGCTTTAAACCTTGAAAAACAGCCAGGATCAAATCCTGGATGACGCCGCTTTATTTGACCTTGATAAGTTCCACATCAAAAATCAGTACTGCATTGGGTGGAATCACGCCACCCGCACCGCGTGCGCCATAGCCTAGTTCAGCCGGGATGGTGAGCTTGCGCTTGCCGCCTTCTTTCATTCCGACCACGCCCTCATCCCAGCCGCGAATCACCTGTCCGGCGCCAAGGCGAAATTCAAACGGTTCGTTGCGATCTTTGCTGGAATCAAATTTGGTGCCATTGGTGAGCCATCCTGTGTAGTGCACCACCACGGTGTGACCAGCTGTTGCGGTAGCGCCGGTGCCTTCAACGAGGTCTTCATAAATCAAGCCGGATGCGGTGGTAGTTGCCATTCTGCTGCTCCTGTCGGTGGTGGGTTTGGTCGATTTTACGGTTGTGTTAACGGAACTGGTTGCATGTGCACTGCCGCTGGCAATGAATGCGGCTAATGCAATAGAGATGAATAGGCGAATTTTCAAGTTCAGGCTCCTGATAAAATATTGTTTAGTGTAATTTTTCCGGTGCACCGCAGCATTTTTTAAATTTCTTGCCGCTACCGCACGGGCAGATATCGTTGCGACCTGGGTCGGGTGTGGTGCGCATGGGTTCCGACGGTGTGTAGTCTGCCACACGTTGCCAAAATCCACGCAAATCATAGGCGGCCAGGATGGCAGCACCTATCCATTCCGGACGCGCGTGTTCGCGTTCGCGCGTGGCTTGCTCCGCGTCCGGAATGGTCAAAATATAAAACGGGTCGAGCAGGGCGTCCAGCACGTCTTCCAGTGCATGCCCGGCGGGCAATGTCCACTCGTCTTCCCAGTGTTCCACTCCCCAAATAAAGCCTTCCGCCCAAGCCATGCCCATGTAGGCGATATCCAGCGACGCCACTTCCGCTCGCTCATCGGGGTTCATGTCAGACAAGGTAGCTTCCCAATCGTTGAGGAATGGCACCAGTGCCTCAGGTTCGGTCAAATCTTCGATGGGCTGAGCCAGCGCCGCGCCCACGTCATGCCAGCGCCGATTGAAAAAATCCATGAATTCGGCACATTGTGTGGTACTGGAAAATGCCGCCATGTAATCTTCACCCAATAGAGCAGTAAGATATTCAGCCGGCTTGATCGGGCGCGGCGCGCAATGGAGCGCGCAAATCAAGCCATCCAGCGCTTCCAGTTCAAGCGGAAAATCGGTACGGTCGCCAATGGTGTCCAGTAGTTCAGCGAAAGTCGCAATCTCTTCGGGAGAGAGGGGCATGCACTTGTCGTTTTCGGAAGGTGTATTCATGGGGCGTTCGCTGGGAAAATTCCAGACCTGAACAATGTTGTCTAAAGTGGCAAGAATACCATTGCTCCGGCCGTCTGCACGAACCAGTTAATACTACGGTTGGTTTTGTCAGCGATGATTTTGGCGAGGGTGTCTTGCTCGGCAATGAGTTTGCCGAATTCGCGTTCAAAGCTCAGATTGCTGCCCGCCGTGTCCATGCTGTTGGAGATCAGGTACAGCTTGCCTTGGACATCACGTGCTGTAGCAAGCTTCCACGCTGCCGTTTCGGTGTTGCGCGCGCTATTGTAGAGTTTTTGCGGATCGAGGTCGTCAAGTACGAAAAACTCGGTTTGGTTATTGTAGGCGGCCATGATCATGTCTGATAGCCCTACCATGTAGGCGAGGACTCGGTCGCCTCGGTAATCCGGGTTGAACGCGAGAAATATGGCCTCTGCGCCGTGCTTGCCTTGTAATTCAGCAAAGCTGCCAGTGCAGGGCGGGGCGAGCCGGTTGAGCGCGGTGTCCAGAATCAGACCGGATTTTCGTAATTCACGTGGGTTGCGTTTGTAGAGTTTTTCAGCCAGCACACGCAGATGCTCCAAAGCGGCTTGCTGGTGGGCTTCAATCACTATATCGGTGTTGGATTTGGCGATGTCGCTGAAGCTGTAGTTTTTGTTGAGCAGAGGCTTTCCATCGCGTTGCATGATGGGTGTGCTGCATCCCGCGACTAGAAAGAGTACGCAAGCCAGCGGACCGGCCAATTTCACGATGAGCAACTCACGCTGATCTGGCTTGCCCAATCCGGCGGGGCACTTGCGTAGATTGCGTTTTCTGGTTGCTCGTCGAAAGGACGGCGCAGCAGATCGAGCAGACGGTCGACTTCGCTGAAGTCGTGGTCGTCGCAGGCGCGCCGTATTGCGACTTCAGCCAGATGGTTGCGCAGGATGTATTTGGGGTTGGTGCGGTACATGGCGTTGCGCCGCGTCGTATTCGGGATGTTTTCCGTTTGCAGGCGGGCGCGATAGTCCGTTGCCCAGGCATCGAATCCAGCGCGATCCGGAAACAGATCGCGCAATGCTGCGTTGGCGGCACCTGGTGAGGAGTCGAAATCGCACAGCGCGCGCCAGAACATTGTGTAGTCGACATGGTTGCTGTGCAGGATGTCGAGCACCCCGGTGATGAGCGGCACACCGTCCTTGCCGGCCGCGATACCCAGTTTGGCGCTCATCAGGTCAATGTAGTGGGTCGCGAAGGCAGCGGGATAGATGCTGAGCGCCTCCTTGGCGGCGTCAACTTCCATCAGCGGGGTCAGAGCTTGCGCCAGACGGGTGAGATTCCAGGCGCCAATATCGGGCTGCTGGTCAAAGGCGTAGCGGCCGCCCTGGTCTGAGTGGTTGCAGATATAGCCTGGATCATAAGCGTCGAGAAAGCCAAACGGGCCATAGTCAAGTGTGAGACCGAGGATGGACATGTTATCGGTGTTCATCACGCCGTGGGCAAAACCGACTGCCTGCCATTGTGCCATCAGGCGTGCGGTAGCCAGTACCACGGCATGCAGGAAACGCGGGTATTTGTCAGGCGTATCCACCAGTTCAGGGAAATGCCTTGCGATGACATAGTCGGCGAGGATGCGTATGGCTTCGGGTTGGCCACGAGAGAAAAAGACTTCAAACGAGCCGAAACGCACAAAGCTCGGTGCCATGCGCATTACCACGGCGGCGGTTTCAATTTGTTCGCGGTATACCTCATCGGCACTACCGACGATGGACAGCGCGCGCGTCGTGGGGATGCCCAGCCCATGCATGGCCTCCGAGCATAGATACTCGCGGATACTGGAGCGTAAAACGGCGCGGCCATCGCCATTACGTGAATAGGGCGTCAGACCGGCGCCTTTCAACTGCAATTCCCAGCCGCCATGTGGCGTTTGCACTTCACCCAGCAGGATGGCACGACCGTCACCGAGCTGCGGAACAAAGTAACCAAATTGATGGCCTGCATAAAGCGCTGCGATGGGTTGCGCGCCATAGATATGAGCGGTGCCGGACAGATAGGCAGGAGCTTCAGGGCGCTGTGCCTGAGCAGGATCCAGTCCAATGAGGGTGGCGGCATCCGCATTGAAGCTCACCAGGTGAGGATGGGCTAGCGCAGTGGGTATAACCGCGCTATAAAAAATGGGAGGTAGCGCGGCGAAGCTATTGGAGAAAGGGAGCGTTTCGAATGTATGCATAGGCGTAGAATACCGCATTTGTCATTTCACATTTGGAGTCGTAATGCAGAAAACCTATGTTGGCATAGACTTAGGATCAATACGGCGGCATGAGTGCAATGGGAGCCATTGTCAAGGACGCATGACTGTTTGGGATTCTGCCAGAGACCGAAACCTGTGCTGGGTGGGATGTGAATCGTATTCAGATCTTGTATGACAAAACCCAGGTCGAATGGGATAAATATGGCTGTCTTGTCTCTAATTTGCCAGCGGAGTTGCGTGAACGCCACGCACGTATCCATGCCGCAGCGATTGAGCGTGCCAAGACTATGGGGTGGGAACCTGAGATGTATTTGAGTGAGTAAACCGACGCATATTCTGGCTGGGGACGTGGGTGGTACCAAGGTGTTGCTGCGTCTGTCAGAAGTTGATGCAACGCGCAGTTCAAAAGTTAAGGAGCAGCGCTTTAACAGTACAGAATTCCAGGATTTCGAAACGCTATTGGCGCACTTTCTGGAAAATACGCCACCCATTTCTGCCGCCTGCTTTGGCGTACCCGGACCAGTGAAAGATAACGCTGCGCGGCTCACGAATTTGCCGTGGTTTGTCGATGGTGCCGCAATCAGCAGGCGTTTCGGGATTGCTTCGGTGCAACTCCTCAATGATTTCGCCGCGATTGGCCACGGCATCGCTGCGCTGGCTCCCGAGGATGTGCATATTCTGCAAGCAGGTGCGGCGCAAGCCGGTGCTGCACGCGCGGTGTTGGGGGCAGGTACCGGGCTGGGTGTAGGGTTTCTGTTCCCGTGTGGGAAAGACGAGATTGTCGTACCCAGCGAGGGCGGCAATGCGGATTTTTCCCCCGGCACAGAGATGGAAATAGAGCTGCTGCGTTTTCTGCGACAGCGCTATGGGCAGGTCTGTGTGGAACGAGTCGTATCTGGTCCCGGGCTCGTCAATATCTATGCCTTTATCTGTGAGTATGAGCAACATCTGCCGGTGCTGCTGGAATCGGCAGATCCGCCCGCTGCGATTGCCGAAGCGGCGCAATCCAATGTCGACGCTGCCGCCTGTCACGCGCTGGCCATGTTTATCCGTGCTTACGGTGCCTTTGCCGGTGACCTTGCGCTATTGTCCTTGTCGCGCGGCGGGGTGTATGTAGCGGGTGGGATTGCTGCCAAACTGGCAACGCAGATGGCTCAAGGCGGCTTTATCGCGGGTTTTCTGGACAAGGGGCGTTACCGCAGCTTGCTGGAAACGGTGCCGGTGTATCTGGTGATGAATACTGAGGTAGGGTTGTTGGGAGC
>JANMKH010000576.1:0-5526 GCA_031371965.1 Sulfuriferula sp. | reverse complement strand
GTACTGGTTCTGGCATTCGCCATTGCTGCGTGGTTAGTCGCTTTCTATAGTTCACGCAGACGCCGGGCTGAAGCTGTGGCCCATGCCAGTGAGGCGCGTTTCCGGGCTGTGCTGGAATCCGCTCCGGATGCCATTTTGATCGTTAAGGGTAGCGGCCGAATTACTTTGGCCAATGTACAGGCGGAAAAATATTTCGGCTACACGCGCGATGAATTGCTGGAACAGCCTGTGGAGATGCTGGTGCCTGAATATCTTCGTGAACGGCATGGTGAGCATCGTGCGGATTTCTATCGTCATCCTCAGGCGCGCGCCATGGGGCTGGGGCTGGATTTGCAAGGACGGCGCAAGGACGGTAGCAGTTTCCCGATCGAAATCAGCTTGAGTCCGTTGGAAACACCGCAGGGCATGGCGGTCACTGCCATTATTCGAGATATCACCGCGCGCAGACAGGCAGAGCGTTTGCGTGAAGAGACGCAGGCCCGCTATCAAGATCTGGTGAATAATTTACCTGTCGGCATATATCGTAGTGAGGCCGGTGTGGACGGGCGTTTCCTGGAAGCAAATCCGGCCATGCTGGCGATGTTCGAAGCAGTTTCAGCAGAGCGTTTTTTGACCTTCCCTGCACGCTCCATCTATCGCAACGCAGACAGCCGGCGCCAGTTGAACGAGCTAATCGTCAATCAGGGTACTGTTGCCAGTGTGGAATGTGAAATGATCACGATGACCGGGCGCGTGTTTTGGGCAGCTATTTCAGCGGTAAAAAAAGAAACGCCGGAAGGAAAAATTTATTTCGACGGCATGCTGGAAGACATTACTGAGCGCAAAGCAATTGAAAGTCAGTTGCAGCAGCTCAATGCCAGCTTGCGGAGTCGCTCAACCGAGCTGGAAATCATTAACCATGAGTTGGAGGCCTTTAGCTATTCGGTATCCCATGACTTGCGTTCGCCACTTAGGGCAATTGATGGATTTAGCCGAATCCTGCTTTCCGATTATGCAGATCGTCTTGATGAGGTCGGTCGCGATCGCCTGGATCGAGTAAGGCGTGCAGCGCAGCATATGGGGATGCTCATTGATGATTTGCTCAAATTGTCGCGTGTTTCGCGTGCCGATCTGACGCGTGAAACAGTCGATTTGACCGCTTTGGCAACAGAGGTGGCCGACGAGCAATACAAGCAAGTTGCTGACCGGGCAGTACAGTTTGTTGTCAGCCCCGGACTTACCGCACTGGGCGACAAGCGGCTGCTACGCATTGCACTGGACAACCTGCTGAGCAACGCGTGGAAATTTACCGGAAAGTGTTTGGAAGCCAAAATTGAAGTAGGCATGGACATACAGCAGAATATCCCGGTCTATTTTGTACGCGACAATGGCGCGGGTTTCGATATGGCCTATGCGGGCAAGCTGTTTGGCGTATTCCAGCGTTTGCACGATACAGGCGAGTTTCCCGGTACCGGCATCGGTTTGGCTACCGTGCAGCGCATCATCCATAAGCATGGCGGTCGTATCTGGGCTGAAAGTGCGGTAAATCAGGGTACGGTTTTCTATTTTACTTTGGAGTCTGAACCATCATGATGAGCGATAAACCGATTCTGCTTGTAGAAGACAATCCGGATGACGAGGCGCTCACGATCCATGCGCTGAAAAGTAACAAAATCGGCAATGTCGTGATTGTTGCCCGTAATGGGGTGGAGGCACTGGATTACCTGTTCGGTACTGGCGCACATGAAGGTCGTGACTTGCCGTTGCTGCCAGCGGTTGTGTTGCTGGATCTCAAGCTGCCTAAAATTGACGGTCTGGAGGTGCTGCGCCGTATTCGAGCCGATACGCGTACCCAACTGCTCCCGGTCGTTATTTTGACTTCGTCCACAGAGGATGAAGACCGGCTTAAGGGTTATGCGTTGGGCGCCAATAGCTACGTGCGCAAACCGGTGGATTTTGATGAGTTTGTACGAGCAGCCGGTCAGCTTGGCCTATATTGGTTATTACTCAATGAATCTCCACCTGCATAAAGTCATACAAATACAGACGGTCCGGATTGAGAGAGGGCAATAATGAATACGGTTTCAGATGTGAATGCGACGCGTATGCCAGATTTTGAGGATGGACTGCGGGCCTTGTTCATAGAAGATTCGGAAAATGACGTCTTGCTGCTGGTCGATTGCCTGCAAACAGCCGGGTTCAATTTATTTTGGCAGCGGGTAGACACCGAACAGGATCTGCTCAGCGCATTGAAACAACCCTGGGATATCGTCTTTTCGGATTACACCATGCCGCGCTTCAACGGGGCGCGGGCGCTGGCTATTCTCAGGCAGCATGACGCAGATATCCCATTCATTTTTATTTCCGGTACCATCGGTGAGGACGTGGCTGTGGACGGCATGAAAGCCGGTGCCCAAGATTACGTGATGAAGGGCAATCTGTCACGGTTGGTACCGGCTGTGCGGCGCGAGTTGGCAGAGGCCTACACGCGCCGGGAGGCACATGAAGCCGAACACACCTTGCGCAAATTGTCGCGCGTCATCGAGCAGACCGCGGATAGCGTATACATTACCGACCAGGAAGGCATTATCCAGTACGTGAACCCTGGCTTTGAAAAACTGACCGGTTTTTCCGCAGCCGAGGCCATCGGCAATACACCGGCTTTGATCAAGGCCAATTGGCATGATGATAAGCGCATGTGGGAAACCATACTGGCCGGTAATATTTTTCAGGAGACGCTGGTCAACCGGCGCAAGGATGGCTCGCAGTTTTACGAAGAGAAAATCATCGCGCCGCTGTTTGATGAACATCACCAAATTACGCATTTCGTATCAACCGGGCGCGATGTGACAGACCGGGTTCAGGTCGAAGAAGCGCGGGCACGCTTGCTTGCTATCCTTGAGGCAACCACGGACTTTGTCGCAATTCTGCGCGATGACGGATATTTGCGTTACCTCAATCAGGCAGGGCGGCGCATGCTGGGAATCATGGAAACTGCCGATGTGGGTGACTGGAGCCTGACCGACAGCCACCCGGAATGGGCAGTGGAGCGCCTGCTGTTCGAAGCCATCCCTGTGGCGCGCCGCGACGGCGTCTGGCAGGGGGAAACTGCCGTATTGAATGCTGACGGACGTGAAATACCTGTTTCCCTGGTGGTGCTTTCGCACAAAGGTGCTGATGGTGAGGCGGAATCTTTTTCGACTATCGCGCGGGACATGACCGAGCGCAAACGTTTTGAACAGGAGTTGCAGCGTCAGGCGACCCACGATGCGTTGACCAGGCTGCCCAATCGGGTGCTGCTGCAGGACCATCTGGTTACCGAGTTGAAAAGAGCGGCCCGTCAAAAAACACTTGCTGCAGTCCTGTTTCTGGATATCGACAACTTTAAACGTATTAACGACAGTCTGGGCCACGCAGTGGGAGATACCTTGCTGTGCAGTGTCGCTCAGCGTCTGCTTGGTTGTCTGCGATCGAATGACACGGTGGCCCGGTATGGTGGCGACGAATTTACCATCGTCCTGGGTGAGCTTAATTCGGTAGACAACATCATGTTGATTGTCAATAAATTAAGCGCGATTTTTGAAATGCCGATTACGGTCTCCGGGCAAGATGTTTATATAGGCTTCAGTATCGGTATCGCCATATATCCAAATGATGGCGAAGATGCCGAGATGTTGCTGAAAAATGCCGACGCAGCCATGTATCGTGCCAAGGGTCGCGGCCGTAATCAATATCAGTTTTATACGCCGGACATGAATGTACGCGGGCAGGAATTGCTGGCGCTGGAAACAGGGCTGCGGCGTGCCTTGAGCCGTAACGAATTCCAGTTGTATTATCAGCCGCAAATGACAATCAACAGTGGACGGATAGTGGGTTTTGAGGCTTTGCTGCGTTGGCAGCATCCTGATAAAGGTTTGATCTCCCCTGTTAATTTTGTTCCCTTGCTGGAAGAAACAGGGTTAATCGTGCCGGTTGGGGCTTGGGTATTGCGCGAGGCCTGTGCACATTATCGAAAATGCCGTGAAGCAGGTCAGATGCCATTTCGCGTATCGGTCAACGTGTCGACCCGGCAGTTTGGCGACCAGGCTTTGGTGGAAATGGTGCGACAAATTCTTGTGGAGGAAAAAATGCCTCCCGAGCACCTGGAAATCGAGATCACCGAATCAACGGCAATGCAGGATGTTCAGATGGCAGGCGAAATTCTGGCAGCACTGGACGCGCTGGGAGTGCGCCTCGCGATAGATGATTTCGGTACAGGGTATTCCTCCTTGGCGTATCTGAAGCGTTTTCCGTTGGATGTGCTGAAAATCGACAGGACTTTTGTGCAGGATTTACACCATGATGGCAACGTCCAGGCGATCGCAGAGGCCAGTATTTCGCTGGGTCATAAATTGGGATTGGAAGTGGTTGCCGAAGGCGTTGAGACAGTCGAGCAATTGCGGTTTTTACGCACCCACCATTGCGACATGATTCAAGGATACTACTTGAGTCGCCCCATGGCTGCGGAAACAGTTGGCCGTTTTATAGCAGATCATCAGCCTTCTGCATTCAAGGTGTAGCGAGCGCTGATGCTGAGGAGATCATCGCGCTTCGGGAGGTGGTGGTTCTGACAGGTTTATTGAGGTGCGCCCAAGGCGGTCGCCAGTTGCCGGCTGTTTTCAGCGTTGAGTTTCGCTTGGGCGGCATCCCATTGCGGTGATACCCAGCCATTCAAATTATTCAGGGCAAGTTCGCCTAGTGCCTCGATCCAGTCCGAGCGTTCGTTGAGAGCTGGGATGTAGTGAAATTCGCCGCCGCCAGCGGCAAGAAATGTCTGTTTGCCTTCCATGGCGATTTCTTCCAGGGTTTCCAGACAGTCGGCGACAAAGCCGGGGCACACCACGTCCACGCGTTTTGTCCTGGCGCGGCCCAGTGCTTCGAGGGTGGCGGCGGTGTAGGGTTTGATCCATTCGGCGCGCCCGAAGCGCGACTGGAAGGTGAGCTGATACTGGGTTTTGGAGAATCCGAGCGCCTCGGCCAGCAGGCGTGCGGTTTTCTGGCATTCGCAATGGTAGGGGTCGCCTTTGTCCAGCGTGTAGCGTGGCACGCCGTGGAAGCTCATTACCAGCATTTCCGGACGGCCGTTGCGCATCCAGTATTCGTGCACATTGGCAGCCAGCGCGGCGATGTAGCCGGGATCGTCGTGATAATGGCGGACCGTGCGCAGCGCCGGCTGATTGCGTTTGGTTTCCAGAATTTGATACACCGCATCGAGCGCGGTGGCGGTGCTGCTGGCGGCATATTGCGGGTACATCGGCAGTGCCAGAATACGGTCGCAGCCTTGCTCGCTGAGCCTGGTCATGGCACTGGCCACGGATGGGTTGCCGTAGCGCATGGCGTAATCCACCACAAAGGGCGATTTAATGCGCTCGCCCAGCCAGCCCTTGAGCAATTTGGCCTGTTTCTCGGTGTGAAAGCGTAGCGGCGAACCCTCGCTGGTCCAGATGGCAGCGTATTTTGCGGCGGATTTTTTAGGACGGGTGGTGAGGATCACGCCGTTCAGAATCA
>JANMKH010000515.1:0-3571 GCA_031371965.1 Sulfuriferula sp. | reverse complement strand
ATCCTGGAAAAAGCCGTTAACCACGGAGAGTACGGGGAAAAGAGGAGGAAAAAGGCAAAATTTAAGACCCTTCCATGGGCTTGATTTTTGCCTTTTGCCTTTTGCCTTTTGCCTTTTGCCTTTTGCCTTCCGGATCAGCCTGCGGCGTAAGCAATCACCCAATAGCGTGCGAATTTACCTATCGCCATATACAGCGCGGCCTGCCACGGATTGAGGCGCAGCCAGCCAGCAGCAAGGCATAGCGCATCGCCGATCAAGGGAGCCCAGGCAAGCAGTAATGTGGGACTGCCATAGCGGCGTACTTGCTCCACGTGTTTGAGTCGCCTGGTTTGCGGTACCAGCCAGCCCATGCCGAAGCTCACCATGCCGCCCAGTGTGTTGCCCAAGGTAGCGACGCCGAGAGCCGTCCACATCGTTGACGGATAGGCTTTAAGCAGCGCGAACAGCACCGCCTCCGAGCCGCCCGGCAATAGCGTGGCCGCGAGAAAGCTGCTGACAAATAATGAAATCAGGCTGGCGGTTTCAGTCATTCCGAAACATTCAGGATTGCAGTTTTCAGAAGCGCCTGCCGAGAGCAAATAGCGTCATTCGATTAGCGCTGAAATTGACGTAGGGATCGTAGGCCACACGCCCAAACCAGGGCGCGTAATCGTAAGTCAGGGCGATACCGCTTCCCTCAACGTTATCGCCTGCCGTGTTCTTCCCGCTTTTGTAGGACAGATCAATTGTCAACCGCTGCTTTTCAGCAAACCTGCGACGTGCTATCAGGTGGGTGACGCGCTGCCCGGTGCCGAGCCGGTCATCCTTGACCATGTATAGCGACAGTTCGGTATTACTGATCGCGCGCGTACCGATACCGAGCGTGATGGCATCGTTCGGATCGAAGTTGAGGTTATAGTAATCATGTAGATTGGTGCGGCCAAAGCCGACAATGGCAAAGGTGTCGCCGCCGATTTCAGCATTCGCCGAGCCGCCCAGAAATCCGCGTGAGGCCACCTGGACGGAAAGAACCAGACGCGCGACACCCAAGTCAGCATGCCTCTCATAACCTGCACGAGCTTGTTGAAACCCAAGCCGGTCGCGGTAATAACCAATCCAGCCAACATTGTCACCATAATTGGCGCGCAGGTTGAGGTCAGCCGCATTATTGCCGTCGCTGATACGGTAAAAAGCGGGGGTGAGCTTGAACGCCAGCGACGGCTCGCCCCCTCCTTCCGCGGGTTGTGCCAATACATTTGTTACCAGCAGCATTGCCGCCGCAGGCAAGATGGAAAAATGAATCTTCATACGACACATAGCGCGCCTTGCTGTTCGCTCACTCGATTTCATTCCGGCAAAACCAATTATCCTGCCAGACCCTTTTTCAGCAACTCGGCCACCATCTCGTTCAAACCTATCTGGCGCGTTTGCGCCAGGGCCAGTATCTGTTGCACCAGTTCACTGTTGAGTTTCACTGCAAACGGCACCAGACCCTGCGCCTGATCGATTTTGCGCTGCTCGCGCCGATCCGGCATGGCCCCGGCCGCGCCGCCAAAACGGCCCGGAATGCCGGCCTGCTTCATCTGGCCGTTGATTTTCAGTCCCTGATTTTTGTACAGGTCGGTTTTTTTCATGGTGCGAGTCCTTCATCAATTAAGGCGCTTATTCTACGCGTGAAGGTGGGCCTGCAAGAATGTTATAATTTGCCGTTTTTCAGCACCTTATACAAACATCATGGAAGCAGAACGCCTCAATCAGATCGATGCCACCCTGACCGACCTGGTGCGCCGCACCGCCGAACTTCGGGGGTATCTTTGACTTCGATACCAAGCTAGGCCGCCTCGAGGAAGTCAACGTGCTGGCTGAAGACCCGGCCATCTGGAACGACCAAAAACGCGCCCAGGAACTGGGCCGCGAGAAGAAATCGCTGGAAAATGTGGTGCTCACGCTGCAAAGTCTGGATCAGGGCTTACGCGATGCGCGCGACCTGTTCGAGATGGCGCGCGAGGAAAACGATGACGCCACGCTGGAAGCGGTAGGCGACGATACGGCAAAGCTGGAACAAACCGTGGAAACCATGGAATTCCGTCGCATGTTCGCCAACCCGATGGACCCCGCCAACTGTTTCATCGACATCCAGTCTGGCGCGGGTGGCACCGAGGCGTGCGACTGGGCCTCCATGCTGCTGCGCCAGTATCTGCGTTATTGCGAGCGCAAAGGCTTCAAGACCGAGGTGATGGAAGTCTCTGACGGCGACGTGGCCGGTATCAAATCGGCCAGCATCAAGGTCGATGGTGAGTATGCCTACGGATTTTTACGCAGCGAAACCGGCGTGCACCGGCTGGTGCGCAAATCGCCGTTCGACTCATCCGGCGGCCGCCATACCTCGTTCGCCAGCGTGTTCGTCTACCCCGAGGTGGACGATTCCATCGAGGTCGATATCAATCCGGCCGATTTGCGTGTCGACACCTACCGCGCCTCGGGTGCGGGCGGTCAGCACATCAACAAAACCGATTCGGCGGTGCGCATCACGCACCTCCCCACCGGCATCGTGGTGCAGTGCCAGAACGACCGCTCGCAGCACAAGAACCGCGCCGAGGCCATGTCCATGCTGAAATCGCGCATGTACGAAGCCGAGCTGCGCAAACGCCAGGCCGAGCAGGACAAGCTCGAAGCCGGCAAATCCGACGTCGGCTGGGGACACCAGATCCGCTCCTACGTGCTCGACCAGTCGCGCATCAAGGACTTGCGTACCAACGTGGAAATTTCCAATACCCAGAAAGTGCTGGACGGCGATCTGGATGAGTTCATTCAAGCCAGTTTGAAACAAGGCGTTTAACCATGACCGATACCACGCAACAAATTCCGCAGGACGACAACCAGATCATCACCGAGCGGCGCGCCAAGTTGACGCAATTGCGCGAATCCGGCGTGGCGTTTCCCAACGATTTTGAACGCCGCGATTACGCCGCCAGGATTCACGCGGCGCATGGTGAAAAAACCAAGGAAGACCTCGAAGCCGCGCCGGTGGAAGTGCAATTCGCCGGGCGCATGATGTTGAAGCGTGTCATGGGCAAGGCCAGCTTTGCGACCTTGCAGGACATGGGCGGACGTTTGCAGATTTATGTCGCCAACGATATTACCGGCGAAGCCACGCACGAGGCATTCAAGCATTGGGACCTGGGCGATTTTATCGGCGCCACCGGCGTGCTGTTCAAGACCAAGACCGGCGAGTTGTCGGTGCGTGCCACATCGGTGCGCCTGCTGTCGAAATCCTTGCGTCCCCTGCCGGAAAAATTCCACGGCTTGAGCGATCAGGAGCAGAAATACCGCCAGCGTTATCTTGATTTGATTACCAACGAGGATGCACGCCGGGTATTTGCAATGCGTTCGAAAATCGTGCAGACCATCCGCAATTTCATGACCGGCCACGATTTTCTGGAAGTGGAAACGCCGATGATGCACCCCATTCCCGGCGGCGCGGCGGCCAAGCCGTTCACCACCCACCATAACGCGCTGGATATGGAACTGTTCCTGCGCATTGCGCCAGAATTGTATCTGAAGCGGCTGGTGGTGGGCGGCTTCGAGAAGG
>JANMKH010000470.1:0-4300 GCA_031371965.1 Sulfuriferula sp. | reverse complement strand
AAGGCGTGCACGGACGCCGCATCGGGAGCCGTCATCAAGGCCTCGCGCAGGCGCTTGTCACTGAACATTTGCGCCAGTTCGCCGAGGATTTGCAGATGCTGGTCGGTGGCTTGCACGGGGACCAGCAGAGTGAACAGGATGGTGACGGGTGCATTGTCCGGGGCATCAAATTCAACCGGTGTACGCAAGCGCAGCAGCGCACCACTGGCCTGTTTGAGGCCCTTGATGCGGCCATGCGGGATGGCAATGCCGTGGCCGAGTGCTGTTGAACCGAGTTTTTCGCGCGCCAGCAGACTGTCGAAAATCGTAGCGTGCGGCAGCGCGATACTTGTTTCAAACAGCTCTGCGATGTATTCGAACAGGCGCTTTTTGCTGCTGGCCTCTACATCCAGCAGGATGTGTGCAGGCGGTAGCAGCGGGAGAATCAGATTCATGTTGTCCGGTTATTCGGGTATGTCGGAAGCTTGATGTTTGACGGCACCTTGCGCCTGATGGACATCACCGTGTTTTTCCTTGTGCTTGACTACCTGGCGGTCGAGTTTGTCGGTGAGGCCGTCAATCGCTGCATACATGTCGGCATCTTCGGCCTGTACGAAAATATCCTTGCCGCGCAGGTGAACGTTGGCTTCCACGATGTGTTTGAGTTTTTCCACAGTCATGATGACGTTGATGTCGATGACATGATCGAAGTGGCGTTTGACTTTATCCATTTTGGAGACAACATAGCTGCGAATGGCGGGGGTGATTTCCAGATGATGGCCGGTGATGGTGAGATTCATGTTGTTCCTTTCATGCGGTTAAAGCGACTTGCGCTGACTGGCGGGCGATATCTGCAGGGATTCCCGGTATTTGGCAATGGTGCGGCGTGCCACCACGATACCTTGCTGACCGAGCAGGTCTGCAATCTGTCCGTCGGATAGGGGCTTCTTGCTGTTTTCAGCGGCGACCAGTTGTTTGATCAGCGCGCGGATGGCGGTGGCAGAGCAGGCGCCCCCGGTCTCGGTACTGACATGACTGCCGAAAAAGTATTTAAGTTCATAAATGCCACGCGGCGTCATCATAAATTTTTGCGTGGTGACACGTGAAATGGTGGATTCATGCAGTTCCACGACCTCGGCAATCTCGCGTAGCACCAGAGGGCGCATGGCCACTTCGCCGTGCTCGAAAAAATGGCGCTGGCGGTCAATAATGCTTTGCGATACTTTAAGGATGGTGTCGAAACGTTGCATGACGTTCTTGATTAGCCATTTGGCTTCCTGCATCTGGCTGGCCAGGTGCTGATGGCTGCTATCGCGGTTGCGCGACAGAATGTCGGCGTACATGCGGTTGATGCGCAGTTTGGGCATGGCGTCGGGGTTGAGGCTCGCCACCCACAGACCTTTGACTTTTTTCACAATGACATCCGGCACGATGTAGCGCGTATCGGATTCGCCAAAGCATGCCCCCGGTTTGGGATTGAGATGCGTAATCAGGTCGCGTGCCACGCGTAGCTCGTCGTCATCGCAATGCAGTTTGCGTTTAAGCCCGCTGTAGTCGCGCGATCCCAGCTCGTTCAAATGCGTGCTGGCAATGGTCAGCGCACAATCGCGATGCGGCGTATCCTCCGGCAGCGCCAGCAACTGCAGAGTCAGGCATTCCGACAGGTTGCGTGCGCCGATGCCGGTGGGCTCGAGGTTTTGTAGGTTTTTAAGCGCGATCTGCAGGTCGTCGAGCTCGACTTCCAGTTCGGGCGGCAGCATTTCCAGAATGTCCTGGAGGCTTTGGGTCAGATAGCCGCCCTCGTCCAACGCATCGATCAACAGCAGCACCAGGCGTTTGTCGCGCTCCGACAAGGGGGTGAGATTCAGCTGCCAGGCCAGATGATCGCGCAGCGAAGTGGTCTCCAGAGAGGGTTGCTGATAATCGCGGTCTTCGTCGTCATCATCGGGCGCCCCGTAATTGCCATCGCTTTCCCAGTCCATGTCGCTCAGTTCGCGTGTTTCCGGCTCCGGAGTATTGTCGGCCACGCTGCTGGTTTCGGTAGGCGCTTCGCTGCGCAACTCAGGATTGCTACCGTTGATATGGGTTTCACCGTCATCCAGATTGTCCACGCGCTCCAGCAGCGGGTTGTCCTGGAGCATTTGCTCCAGTTCCTGGTTCAGCTCAAGCGTGGACAATTGCAACAGCCGGATAGACTGCTGCAACTGCGGCGTTAATGTGAGGTGCTGTGATAGCTTGAGTTGTAAACTGTGTTTCATGTTTGGGTATCAGGTCCCAAGCCTGCTGCGTACTATGTAAGACTATCTACGGAATCGTTGCTGTTTACTTGAGGAAAGCGGAGATCACAGGCGGAAATGCTCGCCCAGATAAACCTTTCTTACATTTTCATTGTAAATGATTTCATCGGGCTTGCCAGCAGCCATCACGGTACCTTCGTTGATAATGTAGGCGCGGTCACAGATGCCCAGCGTCTCACGCACATTGTGGTCGGTGATCAGGACGCCAATGTCGCGCTCGGTCAGAAAGCGGATCAGTTTCTGGATATCCAGCACGGCAATCGGATCAATCCCCGCGAAGGGTTCGTCGAGCAGGATGAAGCGCGGATTCATCGCCAGCGCGCGGGCAATTTCCACGCGCCGCCGTTCGCCGCCGGACAGGCTGATGGCGGGGGCGTCGCGCAGATGGGAGACGTGCAGGTCTTCGAGCAGGTTGTCGAGATGGGTATCGATCTCGGCATCGGAATAATTCTTGAGCTCGAGGATGGCGCGGATATTTTCCGCCACCGTGAGCTTACGGAAAATGGACGCTTCCTGCGGCAGATAGCTCAAGCCCAACGCGGCGCGACGGTGGATCGGCATGGTGCCCAGATTGTTGTCATCCAGGCTGATATGCCCGGCATCCAGTCGTACCAGGCCGACGATCATGTAAAAACAGGTAGTCTTGCCGGCCCCGTTGGGGCCGAGCAGGCCGACGACTTCGCCGCTGCGTACTTCCAGTGATACATCCTTGACCACCAGGCGCGACTGGTAGCTCTTTCTGAGGTGTTCTGCCTTGAGTTCGCTCATGGGTTCTTCTGTATGCCATTGGTCGGTTTGGGTGGCAGCGGAGCTGTTGTAGCGGGCTCGGCGTGGCCCGGTTTGGCAGGTTTCGGCTGGATTACCGCGCTTACCCTGCCCTTGCGTCCGGACGGTGGGCCGGCGGTATTGTTGCCGCCTTTGACTTCAAAAAATTCCGTGTTGGAATTGTAGGAGATATAGCTGCCGCGTAAATCGTCGGCGCCGCGCTTGAGATGGGCGTTGTCAAATAGCTGCAGCGTTCCGGGTTTGCCATCGTATTGCATGCGATCGGCATAGCCCTCGATATATTCATCCACACCATCGCGCTTCTGGCGGAAACTGACTGGGTTGCCATAGGCGGTGGCGCTATTGAAGCCCTCCGCATCCTGATGCACCACAATCTTGTCGGCGTGCAAGGTCATGGTGCCTTGCACCAGCACTACATTGCCGAGATAAACGCTGACCTTGCGCAGGTCATCCACGGTGACGCTGTCTGCTTCGATGTTGACGGGTTTGCTGCGGTCGGCCTTTTCGGCCAGCGCAGGACCACCCGCCAGAAGCAGGGTCAACAGCAGCAATACGGCTGCGAACGGAGATTTAATGAATGGGTTCATAGTGAGTTTTGACGTGATGAGAGAGTAGCAGTTCGCGGGTTTGACTATTCAATTGCAGGGCGCCGGCATGGATGAGGATATTTTTACCTTGTACCACGGTAGGGCGATTGGACAGCATCAGGTGCTGCTTGGGTATCACCTTGAGGTATTCCGTGGTCAGGGTAAGCGGGCCTTGTGCATCATGCAGGTCGCGCACCAGTATCACTTTGCCGGTAAAGATGATGATATCGCCTTTGCTGGACACAAACCCATGCGCAGATCGTACATTCACGGTGCCGCCTTGTTTGTCGAATGCAGTAAAGTCGGGCGCTTCCAGCTGTGTGGTGTCATTGTCAAGAAAATGTTCGGTCTTGCGCGCACTAAGCGTATTTTCCGGCTTGCCGGTGAGGTCGGTACGCGTGGCATTGAAATTCTCCACAATATAATCGGCAATGTGTTTACGGGTGAGGGGGTTTCCGGTATTGGGTGCTTGCAGCGCGTATTGCAGCCAGAGCGAGAGACCCGCCAAGGCTGCAAGTAGACCAATGGGAAACCAGAAAGCAGCACGATAATTCATTGCAGGTAATGGGCGATGACTTGTGCGTAAGTATCCTGTGCCTGCATGATGAATTCGCAGGCTTCGCGCACCGCGCCGCAACCGCCACCCAGCGT
>JANMKH010000372.1:0-4056 GCA_031371965.1 Sulfuriferula sp. | reverse complement strand
AAGGATTATCGAAACACCACCCCATGAAAGCGAAATTTATCGGCAATCCGTGAACCACTGGCGGCAATCTTGGTTAAAATTGACTCCAGCGGGCATGGCGTGTGTAGCTAGGTGGGTAGCTAGCGCGATGCTCAAACACTTAGACCAGCATGGATAGGGGATTACAAGCCATGTTAAAGATTACTTTTTGCAACCTGTGAAAAAACCAGTTACGGTAACCTGTCCGAGTTGCGGAGTCTCGGTGGAATGGACTGAGTCCAACAAATTTCGTCCCTTTTGCTCGGAACGTTGCCGTCTGATCGATCTTGGGCAATGGGCTGCGGAAGGGTATCGCATTCCTGATGCAGGCAAGCCCGAGTCAGAAAATGCCGATCCCGAAAACAAAGATTAATCTGCCTGAAGGATTTTCACTCCGCCGGTGGTGCCCAATAGCAGCACATCGGCAGGACGTTGGGCGAACAGGCCGTTGGTGACCACACCCACGATCTGGTTGATTTGTGTTTCCAGCTCGACCGGATTCGCAATGGCAAGGTTGTGAACATCCAGAACCACATTGCCATTGTCGGTGGTGAAGCCAGCGCGTAGCCTGGGTTGACCACCCAGTTTGACCAGCTCGCGTGCCACATGGCTCTGTGCCATGGGAACCACTTCGACCGGCAAAGGAAACTTGCCCAGTACGCCCACCAATTTGGATTCGTCCGCCATGCAGATGAATTTCTTGCTGCACGCGGCAACGATTTTTTCGCGGGTGAGTGCTCCGCCGCCGCCCTTGATCATATGCATGTGACGGGTAATTTCATCGGCGCCATCCACATAAATTTCCAGTTCCCCCACGCTATTCAGATCAAGCACCTGAATGCCATGGCTCCTCAAGCGTTGGGCGGTGGCTTCCGAGCTGGCTACAGCGGCTTTAAAACGGCCTTTAATGGTGGCCAGTTCATCAATAAAGAAATTGGCAGTGGAACCCGTGCCCACGCCGATAATTCCCTGTGGAACATAATCAATTGCGGCATGCGCGACAGCCTGTTTCAGTTGATCCTGCGTCATTGTCATTATGCAACCCTCATTTACAACAAAACTCGCAGGATAGCTATAATCCGCTTTTTTCACAAACACCCTAAAGCCTGCTAATCTTGGGCGCTGTTCTTGTCCAAAGTCGCATCATGTCAACCGCACACGCTTTCAATGATTATCTGGTCCGTATTCTCACCTCCCGTGTCTACGACGTTGCCATTGAGTCCCCGCTTGAGCGCGCGCCTAATCTTTCGGCGCGCATGGGTAACCAGGTATGGTTGAAGCGCGAGGATTTACAGTCTGTATTTTCGTTCAAGTTGCGCGGCGCTTATAACAAAATTTCCGGTTTATCCGCACAGGCGCTGGCCGCTGGTGTGATCACGGCATCCGCGGGCAACCATGCACAAGGTGTCGCGCTGGCTGCACAGAAGCTGGGCTGTCGCGCCACCATCGTCATGCCGCTACCCACGCCGCAAATCAAGGTGAATGCGGTCAGAGCGCGGGGAGCAGAGGTGGTCCTGTGTGGTGATTCCTATGATGAAGCATATGCGCATGCGCAGGTGCTGGCTCAGGTAAGTGGCGCCACCTATGTGCATGCTTACGACGACCCGGATGTGATTGCGGGGCAGGGTACCGTTGCCATGGAAATATTGCGCCAGCACGGTGGTCACATCGATGCAGTGTTTGTGCCGGTAGGCGGCGGTGGGTTGATTGCCGGGATGGCCGTGTATATCAAGTCGCTCAAACCGGAAATAAAAGTAATCGGCGTGGAGCCGGAAGACGCTGATGCCATGGCGCGCTCGCTGGAACAGCATGAGCGGGTACTGCTGAGTCAGGTAGGACTATTTGCTGATGGTGTGGCGGTGAAGCAGGTGGGAGAAGAAACTTTTCGCCTGGCCAGCCAGTATGTGGATGAAATCATTCGTGTGGACAATGACGCCATCTGCGCGGCGATCAAGGATGTATTCGAGGATACTCGTTCAATTCTTGAGCCTTCGGGTGCATTGAGCATCGCCGGCGCTAAACAGTGGTGTGCGCGTGAAGCTGCCACCGGCAAAACCGTGGTGGCGGTTGCCAGCGGCGCCAATATGAATTTTGAACGGCTGCGGTATATTTCCGAGCGAGCTGAACTGGGAGAACAGCGCGAAGCTGTGCTGGCGGTAACTATTCCTGAGGCACCCGGCAGCTTCAAGGCCTTTTGCACGCTGCTGGGCACGCGCAATATTACCGAATTCAATTACCGTTACTCGGATCACAGCGACGCCCACGTATTTGCCGGCGTGCAGGTGGCCAGCCGCGATGAGGCCACGCAACTGGTTGCCATGCTCAAAGACAACGGTCTTACCGCCGTGGATTTGACGGATAACGAGATGGCCAAACTGCATGTGCGTCATCTGGTTGGCGGTCACGCGCCGCAGGTTGAACACGAACGGGTATATCGTTTCGAATTTCCGGAGCGTCCTGGCGCATTGATGCGTTTTCTCAACAGTATCGGCCAGCAGTGGAACATCAGCCTGTTCCATTACCGCAATCATGGGGCTGATTATGGCCGCGTGCTGGTGGGCATCCAGGTGCCACCGGATGAGCAGGCGAGCTTCCGGGCATCGCTGGATCAGTTGGGTTATCGCTACTGGGACGAAAGCCAGAATCCGGCTTATACCTTGTTTCTGAGTTAAGTCTGTGCAGAATAACTTTCAGTCTCTGCTGCGCTTGAGTGCAAATTTTCGCGCATTGATAGCCATTGCCGTGATTTGCCTGGGTTTGCTGCCGCTGCCCGGATATGCGAATGACGAAGCGGATTTACTGGCTGCGCGCGAAGCCTTCCGTACCGGCAAAACTCAATTGCTACCCGGGTACGCCGAGCGCCTCAAAGGCTCTATCCTGCTGCCTTACGTTCAATACTGGGCGTTATCGGCACGCTTGAAAGACGCCAGTGCAGACGAAATTCGCGATTTCATGTCGCGCAATACCGACAGCGTATTGTCTGACAAGCTGCGTGGCGATTGGCTTCGGCTGCTCGGGAAAAATCAGGACTGGGTCACTTTCCTGTCCGAATATCCCTTGCTGGTCAAGTCAGACGTAAGTCTTCAGTGCTATGCCATACGCGGCCGCATCGCGCAGGGCGAGACACTGGCGCTGAAGGATGGCGTCGCGCTATGGTTCACCGGTAAAGACCTGCCTGAGGCATGCACGCCATTGTTCGAACAATTGATCGCTGACAAACTGATTAGCCATGAAGACATCTGGCAGCGCTTCCGCCTGGCGCTAGCATCCGCTAACCCGGGGGTGGCGAAATCGATACTTGCCTATTTGCCCAAACAGCAGCAATCGGACGCGCGTCTGGTGGATATAGTGACCACCAGGCCTGAGCGGCTGCTGGACAAACCCAATCTGGACCTGGATAGCCGCGTCGAGCGCGAACTGGCGATCTATGCGATCGCGCGTCTGGCCCGAAGCGATGCGCGCAATGCAGCGCAGCGCTGGAAAGCAATCCGTGCCGATTTTTCCGTATCCGATCAGCGCTATGTATGGGGACAATTGGGGCTGTATGGCGCACGCCAGCATCTTGCCGGCGCACTGGACTGGTTTGACCGTGCCGGTTTGGATGGCATGAATGATGACCTGCTGGCATGGAAGGCACGCGAGGCGCTGCGAGTGGGTGACTGGGGCGTGGTACAGGCGGCCATTCTGCAAATGAGCGATAGCGCCCGCGCCGAACCAGCGTGGCGTTACTGGCTGGCGCGCGCCTATAAGTTGCACAACAAGCTGTATCAGGCCAATGCATTATTGGCACCGCTATCGCGCGAGCACAATTTCTATGGGTTGTTGGCGGAAGAAGAACTGGGCGCCGCGCTGGGTGCGCAGACAATTAATTTTAAAGTTGGCAGTGATGAAGTCGCCGCGATGGGGCGCGTACCGGATATTGCCCGGGCGCTTATCTTGTATAAGCTGGATTTGCGTACCGAAGCCAATAATGAATGGATTTGGGCAACGCGCAACTTTGATGACCGGCGTTTGCTCGCTGCTGCCGAGCTGGCGCGG
>JANMKH010000353.1:0-2867 GCA_031371965.1 Sulfuriferula sp. | reverse complement strand
GAAGCATTCAAGCAGATGATTATCAAGCAACAGGGTAGTTCTGTCGTGCGTCTGTCAGACGTGGCCAACGTCACGCTGGGCGCTGACGATTATGAATCCAGTGTGTCGTTTGACGGCCGTAAGGCTGTGTACATCGGTATTCAGGTTGCACCCGGCGCAAACCTGCTGGATGTGGTGGCGCGTGTGCGCAAAGTCATGCCGGAAGTCCAGGCGCAATTACCCAAGGGACTGAACAGTAATATCGTTTATGACTCGACCAAATTCGTCAATTCATCCATCAGCGAAGTGGTTAAGACCTTGGCAGAAGCCATCCTGATCGTGATGGTGGTGGTGTTCATTTTTCTGGGTTCGCTGCGTTCGGTGCTGATACCCATCATCGCCATTCCGCTGTCCCTGATCGGGACTTTCACCGTGATGCTGGCGCTGGGTTATTCCATTAACCTGCTTACGCTGCTGGCGCTGGTGCTCGCCATCGGGCTGGTGGTGGACGATGCCATTATTGTGGTGGAAAACGTCAGCCGGCACCTGGAAGAAGGACTTTCGCCCTACGATTCGGCTATTAAAGCCGCACGCGAGCTGGCCAATCCGATTATCGCGATGACCATCGTGCTGATCGCCGTTTATGTACCGATAGGTTTTATGAGCGGGCTGACCGGCGCACTGTTTACCGAGTTTGCGTTCACGCTGGTGGGCGCGGTGACGATGTCAGCAATCATTGCACTGACACTTTCCCCGATGATGTGTTCGCGCATGCTGCGTGCGCCCAAACGTGAAGGCGGCAACTGGCAGGACCATCTGGTGGTATGGCTGGACAAACAGTTCGAACGCTTGCATGTGCGTTATCAGAAAAGACTGCATGGCGTGCTCAATTATGTTTCGGTGATCGCGGTGTTTGCCGTGATAGTGCTGGGCGGCATATATTTTCTGTATACCACTTCAATGTCCGAACTGGCGCCTCAGGAAGATCAGGGAATATTGATTGCCGCTTCATTTAATGCGCCGGATGCCACGCTCAAGCAGCGCGAAGCTTATGGCAGCCAGGTTCGTCAGGCGTTCGCGAAATTCCCGGAAACCGACCATATCTTCCAGTTGAATTCTCCGACGCAGGTAATTACCGGCATGGTGCTCAAGCCCTGGGATGAACGCACGAGAACCTCGACTCAGATTCAGCCCATAGTGCAAAAAGAATTGGGGGAAATTGCAGGTACCCAGAATGCCATTTTCCAGCCGCCTCCCTTGCCAGGTGCGCGGGGTTTACCGATCCAGTTTGTGATTACGACAACCGAGCCTTTCTCCCAGCTCTTCGATGTATCGCAGCAGTTCCTGCAGGCTGCGCAGAAAACCGGCGAATTCATCTTCCTCCAGTCGGACCTGCGCATCGATTTGCCGCAAACGACCGTAGTCATCGACCGCAATATGGCGGCGCAACTCGGCCTGAACATGCAGGAAATCGGTTCGGCGTTATCAGCCATGCTGGGCGGCGGCTATGTGAATTATTTCGAGCTCAGCGGCCGTGCCTACAAAGTCATTCCGCAAGTGACGCAGCGTTACCGACTGAATGCCGACCAGCTTAAACAGTATTACTTGCGGACTGCCAGCGGGCAAATGGTGCCGTTGTCTACCGTGGCGCATCTGGAAACCACTACCCAGCCGGAAACCATTAACCATTTCCAGCAGCAAAACATGGCGACCATACAAGGCGTGGCATTCCCGACCATTTCACAAGGCCAGGCGCTGCAGCGTCTCAAGACCCTGGCGCAGCAAACCCTGCCAGCAGGTTACAGCTTCGACTACTCCGGGCCTTCACGCCAGTTCGTGCAGGAATCGGGCGGTTTGGTGCTCACCTTCTTCTTCGCGATCGTGATCATTTTTCTGGCGCTGGCGGCACAGTTCGAGAGTTTCCGCGATCCGATCATCATTCTGGTGTCGGTGCCGATGTCGATTGCGGGTGCGTTGATTTTTATCAACCTCGGAATAGGCCACGCCACACTCAATATCTACACCGAAGTCGGATTGGTGACGTTGATAGGCCTGATTTCCAAGCATGGCATCCTGATCGTGGAATTTGCCAATAACTTGCAACGTATGGGTGCCAGCAAGCGAGAAGCCATCGAGAAAGCGGCCAGCTTGCGTCTGCGGCCGATATTGATGACCACCGCTGCAATGGTGTTGGGTGTCGTGCCGCTCATCGTTGCCAGCGGTGCCGGTGCGGTAAGCCGCTTCAATATGGGGTTGGTAATTGCCAGCGGTTTGTCGATAGGCACTTTGGTCACCCTTTTTGTTGTCCCCTGCATGTACTTGCTGCTTGCGGCGGACCATAGCCATGAAGCTCGCGCGCTGGCACAGCGCGAGGCTCATTAATCGCTGGTATGGTTGAACCCAAGCGCGCGCGGGTGGCTTATCCGCTTGCGCGTGACCATCAGGCTCAGCACAAGCCATACCCAATTCACAATCGCCCGCAGAACGGCCTGCAACCCAATACCATTGTGGCACTGCCCCTTCTTCCAATCAATTAATTACCCGGGAATTCCTGATGAAATGGTTTTTTAAAATGTTCTTCAAGACGTTGCGCATCGTGATGATGCCCTTCATGCTGCTGTGGGAAAAAGCGACCACGCCAAAGGGTGTCGTTCGACAACCGGCAGCGCAACAGCTGATCGACCAGCAATGCAAAGATCTGGCGCTCTATCAATTCAGGACCTGTCCGTTCTGCATCAAAGTCCGGCGCGAACTCAGCCGCTTATCGCTGGATGTTGCACTGCTGGATGCGCAAAAACTGCCTCAACACCGCGAAGCACTCTTGCAGGGTGGCGGTCGAATCAAGGTGCCTTGTCTGAAAATTACGGATGAACAGGGGAATAGCCAGT
>JANMKH010000352.1:0-11093 GCA_031371965.1 Sulfuriferula sp. | reverse complement strand
TGGAATTCCATGCGGTGTTTCTGGGCGGACTGGAAGAGGGGCTGTTCCCGCACGAGCAGTCCATGAACGAGCAGGACGGCATCGAGGAAGAACGCCGCCTGATGTATGTGGCAATCACCCGCGCACGCCGCAGGCTGTATTTAAGCCACGCGCAAAGCCGCATGCTGCACGGGCAAACGCGCTATGGCATCGTTTCGCGCTTTATCGGCGAATTGCCGCCGGCACTGCTGAAACTGGTCAATGCCAAGCGCATGGCTACTACCGCCAGTGCTTACCCCAGCGATGCGGCGCCTGCTTCAGCCGCGCGCCAGCGCAACACCTCACCGTGGCGCATCGGCATGAACGTACGCCACGCCAAATTCGGCGTCGGCGTGGTGGTCAACGTGGAAGGGCAGGGCGACGACACGCGGGTGCAGATCAACTTCGGCGGCGCGAACGGGATGAAGTGGCTGGCGCTGGAGTATGCGAAGCTGGAAGTGGCCTGAAGGCAGGCAGCTGTTTTTGGGACGCCTTACCGACGCGCTTGACGTGCGCTCCTATTGGGATAAGAAATAGCCGGATCCCGCTATCCAATCCACTTTGCCGGGAACCCCCAGACTATCGGCCACACTAATTCCTTACCTATCTGGAAATATAGAGGGAAAAATGCAGCTGACTTATTTATTAAAGGACGCCCAAGCCTATCCGTGGCTGACTTTCGCATTAGTGACCGTTGGCGTGGTGGTGCTGGCGTTGATTGCTTATGTGGTCATTTATGCGATGTTGCGCCGAGTCACGCGCGCTAACGCCGTGGCGAGTGTGGTGGTGGATTACACGGCCTGTCCGGCCAAGCTGGTGCTGCCTTTGCTTGCCCTGAAAGTGGCTCTGCCTGCGGCGCTTGACGGATTTCGCCATCAGGAGATTTTCAGTGACCTTGTGGCGATTTCATTGACGCTGTCGATCACCTGGCTGGTGATGCGCGCCATTGCCGGGGTGGGTGAAGCCGTGATACGGCTCCACCCGATGGATACCAGCGACAATATGCATGCGCGGCAAATACAAACCCAGGCGCGGGTGTTGGCGCGCACGCTGATGTTTTTCGTGCTGCTGATCGGGCTGGCTTCGGCGCTGATGGTGTTGCCGGGCATGCGACAGATCGGCGGCAGTCTGCTGGCGTCGGCAGGGGTTGCCGGCATTGCCGCGGGTCTCGCCGCTCGCCCGGTGCTGGGCAATCTTATTGCCGGCCTGCAAATCGCGTTGACGCAGCCCATCCGTCTCGACGATGTGGTCATCATGGAAAATGAATGGGGTCGTATCGAGGAAATTACCTCGACTTACGTGGTGGTGAAAATATGGGATGAGCGCCGCCTGGTCGTGCCGTTGCAATGGGTCATTGAACATCCGTTCGAGAACTGGACACGCAGCACATCGCAATTGCTCGGCACGGTATTTTTGTGGCTCGATTACCGCTTGCCGCTCGCACCGTTGCGGGCAGAACTGATACGCGTATGCAAGGCAGCACCGGAATGGGATCAGCGCGTGTCAATGATCCAGGTGGTCGACAGCAACGAACATGGCATGCAGATTCGCGCGCTGATCAGTGCTGCCGATGCGTCGCGGAGATGGGATTTGTCTTGTCGCGTGCGCGAGGCTTTGATCGATTTCGTGCAGCGAGAATACCCGGAATGCTTGCCGCGCGTTCGTGCCGAGGTCGGCCGCGCAGAACGTCACCCGGAATCGACCCAGCCTGCTCCGCCGCCCACACGGGCAGGGCTGGGCGACTCAACCGCAATCAAGCAGCCTGCCGGTCCTGAAGCGCCTGCTGCGACGCCTTGATAGATTGAACTTTGTCACGCAGGCAATGCATCCAGCCGCCACTTGCCCTCTCCCAGCAGCGTCAATTCCTGCGTATGAAATTCCAGCAAGCTGCTGCGGTGGCCGACGCTGACCAGAATCGACCTGGGCAGCACTTCGCGCAATAGCCGGTACATGGCGTGTTCGAGGCCTTCGTCCATGGCAGAACTGGCTTCGTCGAGAAATACTACCTGCGGCTGGCCCAACAGTGCGCGGCCGATGGCCAGGCGTTGCTGTTCGCCCAGCGACAGGATGCTGCCCCAGTCGGCCGTTTCATCGAGCCGGGGGGCAAGGTGGCCGAGATGACATTGCTGCAGCACGCTGGCGGCGTGTTCGCCCAACTGGGCGTTGGCCGGGTAATAGAGCGCACCGCGCAAGGTGCCGAGCGGCAGGTAGGGTTTTTGCGGCAGGAACAGCGCCTGTTGTTCAGTCGGGCGTGTCACGCTGCCGTCCACATAAGGCCACAGACCGGCGACCGCGCGTAACAGGGTGGTTTTGCCGATACCGGAGCGGCCGCGTATCAGCAGCGCGGTGTTGGCGGTCAGGCTGAGGTTGAGGTTTTCAACCAGCGCAACGTGCGCAGGGGTGCGCACGGTGAGCGCTTCAATGGTAACGCTGTGCTGGCTGGGTACGATGTGTGCGGAAGGGAGCTGGGCGGCGGCATCCATGCTGTCGAGAAAGCCGGTGAGACGAATGAGTACGGCACGGTAGCCAGCGAATTCGTCGTACGAACTGCGCAGGAAGGACAGCGCATCCTGCACCTGACCGAAGGCCTGAGCGGTCTGCATCATGTCGCCCAGGGTGATCTTGCCCGCAAGCAGGCGGGGTGCCTGCACGATAAAAGGAAACACCACGGCGGCCTGGCTGATGGCGAGGTTGAAACCCTGGAATTTGAGCGAGCGATAAACGATCGCCCACATATTCTGGATCACGCTGGCAAAGCGCGTTAGCAGATTGCCGCGCTCCACGGTTTCACCGCGAAAAAATGCGATGCTCTCGCCGTATTCGCGCAGGCGGATCAATGCATAGCGGAAGTTGGCGTTAAGTTGTTCGCTGAGAAAGCTGAGGCGGATCAGCGGACGTCCGATCCATACCGCAAACACCGTGGCCACAATCACATAGAGATAGACCAGGAAAACCATGGCGCGAGGAATCTCGACCCCAAACAACGCCAGTGCCCCTGACAGGCCCCACAGAATGACAGTGAATGCAAACAGCGAGACCACTGCGTCGAGCAGGCCCATCGACAGGGTGAGCGAGCCGCTGACAAAACTCTCCACGTCCTGCTGGATACGCTGGTCCGGGTTGTCGGGGGCATTGGGTACATATTGGCTACGATGGTAGCCTTGATGCGCCAGCCAGCGCTCGACCAGATTGTCGGTCAGCCACGCGCGCCAGTGAATCAGGAATGCCTGGCGCAGATAAAAGTTGAACAGCGTGCGTGTCACGTGCACCGCCGCCAGTACCGCGAATACCAGCAGCATGAACCAGAATGCCTTGGCATCGAGTTTCTGCATGGCAGTATAAAAACCGTTGTACCAGAACGAAAACAGCACGTTCATGCGCACTGAAAACAGCGTCATCAGCACAATCAGCGTCAGGCCGGCGAGCGGCAACAAGCTGCGTTTCGGGCTGAAAAATGCCCAGGTGAGGCGGCGGAATTGTCGCCCCCAGACCGTGAAGATGCCAAGCAGGGTAATGCTTACGGTCATCCCCAGCATGCTGATCGCAAATGCCTTGCCGAGCCAGACGATGCTATCGAGGAGTTCGTGGTTCCAATCCATATTTTTATACCTTAGCGTTGAGACGTTTTATGGCTGCCGAAGCAGCAGACAACAGCGCTGCGGTAAAGATTCAACTGCTATCGAACACGTTGCCCGCAAAGCGGTCACACAAATGCAGCCCGAGCGGGTTAAAATCAGCTTTTTGAACATCAGGAAATCCAAATGAGCGAGCAAGACCAGCAGCAACCCGTCTTCGGGATCGAAAAACTCTACGTCAAGGACATGTCGGTGGAGGTGCCCAATGCACCGCAAATTTTTCTCGAGCGTGAAGCGCCGCAGATCGATGTGCAGCTTGCCACACAGAACAGCAACGTGGGGGATGGTGTGTTCGAAGTCGTTCTCACCGCCACCATTACCGCCAAGCTCGGCGATAAGATCATGTTTCTGGTAGAGGCTGCCCAGGCGGGAATTTTTCGCATCGAAAACGTGCCCGCCGATCAGATGGATGCAGTGCTGGGCATAGGCTGCCCGAATATCGTGTTCCCGTATTTGCGCGAGACTATCTCCGATGTAGTGAGCCGTGCCGGGTTCCCCCCCGTCATCCTCAATCCGGTCAATTTTGAAGCCATGTACATGCAACAGCAGCAGGCTCCGGCTCCGGGCACGCCGCTTAACTGATATGAAACGACTGCGCCTGATACTTGTCTTGTCTGCGCTGTTTGCGCTGCCCGCGCAGGCGCTCGATTATCGCTCGGTTTCCGTGCCGGCAGCGATTTTATACGATGCGCCTTCCAACATGGCCAAGAAGCTGTTTGTCGTCGGCCGCGGCTATCCGGTGGAGGTGGTCGTGAGCGTGGACAACTGGCTGAAAGTGCGTGACAGTAGCGGCGCGCTGGCCTGGATAGAGGCCGGCAAGCTGGCTGCTATCAGCAAACATATACTGGTGGTGAAAGCCGCGCAGGCCGAAATACGCAGCGCTGCGCAGGATAGTGCGCCCATTACCGCACGGGTCGAAAAAGGCGTCATGCTGGAATGGCAGGAAACCCTGCCAAATGGCTGGGTGCGAGTGCTGCTGCCCAACAATAGTAGCGGCTACATCAAACTCAGCCAGGTGTGGGGCGTATGAATATCACCGTCCTCGGCGCGGGTGCCTGGGGTACCGCGCTGGCGGCGGTACTGGCTTCCCGTCATGCAGTCACGCTGTGGGCACGCGATGCCGATCAGGTTGCCAGCATGAATGCGACACGCAGCAATCCGCGCTACCTGCCCGGCGTGACGTTGCCTGATCAGCTTGGCCTCAGCGCCGATCTGCCCGCTGCGGTGGCGCACGCGGAGCTGGTTCTGGTCGCAACGCCCAGCGGTGCATTTCGCAGTGTGTTGAAGCAATTGACAGCACTTAATCATCGCGCGCCGCTGGTCTGGGTATGCAAAGGCTTTGAAGCAGGCACCATGAAACTGCCGCATCAGGTCGCACAGGAAGAACTGCCCGATGATGTGGCGCGCGGCGTATTATCCGGCCCCAGTTTTGCCCAGGAAGTCGCCGCCGGTTTGCCTACCGCGCTCACCTTGGCAGCAAGCGATACGTCAGCATTGCGTGAAGCGGCCGCTGCGTTGCATGGCGGCCGTTTGCGCGTGTATACCAGCAACGATGTGATCGGTGTCGAACTGGGCGGCGCATTGAAAAACGTCATCGCCATCGCCGCCGGCATTTCCGATGGATTGAATTTTGGGCATAACGCCCGCGCCGCGCTGATTACCCGTGGTGTGGCTGAAATCACCCGCCTCGGTTTGGCATTGGGTGGCCATATGGAAACCTTCATGGGGCTGACAGGTATGGGCGATCTGATCCTGACCTGTACCGGCGACCTGTCGCGCAACCGGCAGCTTGGCCTGCGCCTGGCCGCAGGCGAGAGCCTGGAAGCCATCTTGCGTGCCCTCGGCCACATCGCGGAAGGCGTTACCACTGCACGCGAAGTGGACAAGCTGACCACCACGCTGGGCGTCGACATGCCCATAACCCACGCAGTGTGCCGGGTGCTCTACGAAGGGGTCCAGCCGCGCACCGTGGTGGAGGATTTGCTGAGCCGCGACCGCAAGGCAGAAAACCTGCAGTAAAGTCGTGCGCGCTCTGCGCCTGGTGAGTTGGTACTGATATGCTATACCAGAACCTGCATGTTTCCATGACGGGTCAATATGAATCAGGAGGGTAGACGCATGATCAGGATGAATTCCGCTGCTGTAGCAATTGGACTTGGTTTAACGATGGCCGGCTTGCTCGGCGGGTGTGGAAAAAAAGAACCAACCCCTGCCCCCGTCCCGGAAGTGACGCCTGCACCCCAGGCAGCGGTGACCCCGCCCGCTCCGGAGATTGCACCTACGCCAGCGCCACCCTCAACCCCGACCGCGACGCCCCCCGAAACAGCCCCGGCCAGTGTCTCCAGTGCAGAATCGTTGATGAAAAAAAGTGATTGTTTCTCCTGCCACAAGGTAGATACCAAGCTGGTGGGGCCGGCGTATGCATGGGTTGCCTACCGCTTCAAGAATGACGCGAATGCTGCAGATAAACTTGCTGCCGCCATCAAGAACGGCAGCGCCGGGCAATGGACTGCCTATACGGGTGGCATACCGATGCCGCCCCATCCGCAACTGTCCGACACCGATATCAAGACCATGGTTAAGTGGGTGCTGAGCCAGACGCCGGTAGCGCCACCCAAGCTGTAGTGCCCGCAAGGATCGGTTTTTCGACTGAACCAGGATGAAAGATTATGCCTGGCCCGACTTGGTTATTTTTGGATATTGCAAAAGTGATCCAGGAGGTTCTATGTCTCTCAAGATTCAGTATAAAGTTGGAAGCCCGGTAATAGTGCGCTGCCGGGCCGATGCAAGTTGCGCACCCATGACGGAGAAGGAGACATAAAAAATGAAAATCAGACTGATCGGCTTGGCTGTCGCCGCAACATTTGCCCTGGTGCCTGGGCAACAGGTTTTTGCTGAAGCGTTTGCGCCTTACGGCACTGCCAAGGTAGACATGCACGCGATGCCGGTCACCGACACGGTGTTCGACGTCAACTACGATGACCCGCAGAAGCTGAATCTTCTTTACAACTATATCAAGAATACCCAGAAGGTCACGCATGGCAAGGTGGTAGTGGTGACCCATGGCCCCGAGTTGCGCGCGTTTGCGAAGGAAAATTACCAGAAATACCAGGGTGTCGTGGACAAGATGGCGGAGCTGGCGAAAGACGGAGTGGAGTTCAAGATGTGCAATAACGCCATGCATGCGGCCGGCTTCAATGCCGAGGACATGCACGGTTTCATTACCGTGGTGCCGGCAGGATTTCCAGAAATCGCCTACTGGGAAGGGCGCGGGTACAAATATATCAACCCGCTTCCGCTCTCCACCAAAGACGTTCGTTACATCGACCAGCCGCAGCTGAAAAAATAGTCCGTTTATTGCGAAACTGAAACCGGCCCGTAGCGGGCCGGTTTCAGAATTTCCGGGCAGCTTATCGTTCCGCCAATCCCTGACGTTTGAGAAATTCCAGCAAAATTTTCAGGCGCGTCGTGCTGTCGTTCATTTCCAGCAAATCCTGCCTGGCGGAGGGCTTGATCGGCAGGGCTTCTGCCAGCCGATAGCCGACCCAGGCGGCATTATCCATTTGTAATGGGGTAAAGTGTGATTCGCCCAGTTCTTCAATAATGTGCCGCAACACATCCTGGCAGGCAGCATATTCGGCTGGTATCGACTGGGCGGTTTCCTGGGACAATACGCTGACTTGAGCGCTGATCAGGCCATTCGCACCGACCTTGCTGTCTTCGATCAGAAAACGCTGTTCGCCGCGTGCCGTAATCTGCAATATCCCCAACTGCGGCATATCCCAGTTGATGATCCGCGCCAGCGTACCGACGCCATGAGGGGTCGCCGGCGCACCGACTTCTTCGCCAGACTGAATCAGACACACACCAAACGGCAGCTGGTCTTTCATGCAGGCTTTGGCCATGTCCATGTAGCGCTGCTCAAAAATTTTCAGCGGCAACAGGCTGTCGGGATAGAGCACCGTATTCAGTGTGAAAATCGGAATTTCCAGGGTTTGCACGTTATGTATCCGATCAAATATCAGCGGCAGATTTTTCTTTAACCAATTCAAGCCGGATCACCCTTCGCGTCTCCCCAGCGCGGCATCAGTTGGTGCGTAATATGGAGATGGTCGAGGATGCGTGCCACCACGAAATCAACCAGATCCTCAACACTCTGAGGATGGTGATAGAAGCCGGGATTGGGAGGCAGGATGACCGCGCCGAGCCGGGCCAGCTTCAGCATGTTTTCCAGATGCAATGCGGAATAGGGCGTTTCGCGCGGTACCAGGATGAGTTTGCGCTGTTCCTTGATGGCCACGTCGGCAGCGCGCTCGATCAGGTTGTCGGCCAGCCCCTGCGCAATGGCTGCCAGTGTGCCCATGGTGCACGGACACACCACCATGGCATCCGCCGGATTAGAGCCGGAGGCGACCGGCGCAAACCATTCCTCGCGGCCAAATGCGCGCAGCTGACCGGGTTGGGCGTGGTAGCGCTGGCCGAGAAAAGACTCCAGTTCGGCGGCGCGTGCAGGCAACGTGAGGCCCAGCTCCTGTTTGGCGACGATATGCGCGGCGCTGGAAGTCAGCAGATAAACCTGTACCTCCGCTTGCAGCAGACATTCCAGCAGACGCAGGCCGTAAGGCATGCCCGAAGCGCCGGTCAGGGCGAGCGTGACGGTACGTGGTGGATTCATGCGGGCTCCTCAGAGACAGTGGCCGGGAGCGGCGTCGCCAGCAGGTGCGCAGCAACCAGCCCGTTGACCAGGCCAAATACCAGTGCGGCAGCGGCGAATACGGGCGTAAGGTAGAGCACGCCCGATGTGGGGATCAGCCAGAAATAGACGATCGCCATTTGCCCGGCGATATGTGCAAAAGCGGCAAGTATGCTCAGGCTGACCGCGCCGAACAGCTGTTCAGGCAGGCGCTGTGCCAGCCACAGCACGGCCAGGCTGGCCATTGCGCCGCCTGCACTGAGGAAAAATCCGGGCGTCAGGAAGCTGCCCAACAACAGGCTACCCGCCACTACCCGCAATGCCGATACCCACGCTGCGGTGCGCATGCCATGCTGTTTCAGTACCAGTAAGGTGACGATGTTCGCCAGTCCGGGTTTGACGCCGGGCAGCGGGGAAGGCAGCGCCGCTTCCATCAAGGTCAGCCCGATCGCCAGCGCCGCCATACGCGCGATGCGGTGATCCTCCGGACTGGCATTCAGCTTAATAATTGAGGCTGTCATAGCTTTTGACGCGTCCTGCGATTTCCACGCTGACCTGATTGGGCAGGCAGATGGCGGCCTGACCGGCACGGTTCAGCCAGCCCTGATGCACGCACAACTGGCGTGGGCCGGGGTCGGACAATACCCGTGCGCGCTTGTCATCGATCTCGACGCGGGTAATGCCCAGCGGGCCGGGCACATCGATAGTGCGCGGGTGGTTGAGAGTGGTTTCCAGAAACAGATGACCGCCGCGTTTGATGACCAGACGCTGCCCGGGTGCGCCAAACCAGAATGCGAGTGCCAGGCTGGCTACGGTGACGCCGCCCGCTGCCAGCACCATCCAGTCGCCGGGGCGCAACAGGTGATGATATTTCACGCCAGCTCCCGATGGCGTACCAGGGTTTGCTGGGTGGCGACAAAATGCGCGGCAAGATGCTCGGCAAAATACACCGAACGATGCTGGCCGCCGGTGCAACCAATGGCGACGGTGAGATAGGCTCGGTTATCGGAAATGTAGCAGGGCAGCCATTTGGCCACATAGGCGCGAATGTCGGCAAGCATGTCGGCGACCTCGGGCACGCTATCAAGGAATGCGATGACATCGGCGTCGCGTCCGGTTTGCGGGCGCAGTTTGGGGTCGTAGTGCGGATTGGGCAGGCAGCGCACGTCGAATACCAGGTCGGCATCGAGCGGGATGCCGTGCTTGAAACCGAACGAAGTGAACAGCAGGGTGAAACCGGTATTTTCCAGCGCAATAATGTCTCTGATCCAGGCGCGCAGGCTGTTGGTGGAAAGGTCGCTGGTGTCGATGCGTTGACCGAGTTCGGCTATGTCGCCAAGCAGGTCGCGCTCGTGCACGATCGCTTCGCGCAGCGAACGCGTGTCGCTGCTCAGCGGATGGCGGCGCCGCGTTTCAGAAAAACGCCGCACCAGCGTTTCAATTTTGGATTCAAGAAAAATCACGCGCAAGTTCACCCGCTTGCGCAATTCGGTGACCAGGCCGGGCAGTTCCAGGAACGATTCGCCGCTGCGTGCATCGACGCTGATACCCGCCTTGTCGTATCCATGTTCAGACAGGAAGCGGATGGTTTCCAGCAGCAGATTGGCAGGCAGGTTGTCGATGCAATAATAGCCTGCGTCTTCCAGTACATTCAGCGCAATACTCTTGCCGGAACCGGACAGGCCGCTGATCAATACCAGGTGCATCATGGGTTATCGTCCATGAACTGTTGCTGACGGGTGGCGAACTGCTCGGCACTGTTGATGCCGCGCATGCGCAGGATGTGATTGCGCGCAGCGACTTCCACCAGGACGGCCAGGTTGCGCCCGGCGGCAACCGGGATGCGTACCTTGGGCACCGTGACGCCAAGGATAACTTCGCTCGATGCGTGCATGTCGAGGCGTGAAATACTTTCACTCCCGTCTTCTTCAGGGGCTTTCAGGTGCACGATGAGCTTGAGGTTTTTTTGCAGCTTGACGGCCGTGTCGCCGAACAGGGTGCGGATGTTGAGGATACCCAGACCGCGCACTTCCAGAAAATCCTGCAACAGCGGCGGGCAATGGGTTTCCAGTGTTTCGGGCGCGACTTTGTACATGTCCACCATGTCGTCCGCGATCAGGCGGTGGCCGCGCGTGATCAGCTCCAGCGCCAGCTCGCTTTTGCCCACTGCCGCGTCGCCGGTAATCATTACGCCGATGCCGATAACTTCGAGCATCACCCCGTGCACGCTGGTGGATTCAGCCAATACCTGGGTGAGGTAGTGAGACAGTACCGGCATGAGCTGCGGACTGGGCTGTGGTGAGGTAAACAAGGGCGTCTGGCTGGTTGTGGAAGTTGCCAGCAGATCCGGCGGCACCGGTTCGCCATTGGCCACAATAATCGCGGCCAGTTCGGTGGAAAACAGGCTGCGGATAGCCTGGGCCAGGGCATCCTTGTCGAGGCTACGGAGATAATCCATTTCCGCGCAACCAAGGACCTGCACGCGGTTCGGATGGACAAAATTGAGATGGCCGACCAATGCCAACGAGGGCTTCTGCACGGTGTCGCTAGCCAGTAGCCGCTCGCCGCCCTGTTTTCCGGATAACCAGTTGAGTTCCAGAGTCTGGCGCATCGCCTCATACATCCGGCTGACCGGAATCGAGGCAATCATCAGGCGCTCCAGGCTACGATCAAGGCGTGCACGGACGCCGCATCGGGAGCCGTCATCAAGGCCTCGCGCAGGCGCTTGTCACTGAACATTTGCGCCA
>JANMKH010000565.1:0-3773 GCA_031371965.1 Sulfuriferula sp. | reverse complement strand
GTTTTCTATCCAAGGATGGCTTCCAGGCTGTGTCCGCGCCAAATGGTGAAAGCGGGCTCAAGCTCGCCCGGCAAATTCATCCGGCGGCGATCACGCTCGACATCATGATGCCCGGCGTCGATGGCTGGACGGTCCTGGCCGAGTTGAAAGCCGACCCTGATCTGGCGGATATACCGATAATTGTCGTCACGATTCTGGACGAAAAAGATATGGGTTATTCGTTGGGCGCTTCGGACTATCTGACCAAGCCTATCGATCGCGAGCGGCTACTCACACTCGTCAGGAAATATTGCTGCGACGCTCCTCCGGGACGCGTATTGGTGGTCGAAGACGACGACAATTCGCGAACCATGACCGGTCGCATGCTCGCAAAAGAAGGCTGGACCATTTTGGAGGCGGAAAATGGGCGCGTTGCGCTGGATACGCTTGCCACGCAGGCGCCGCCTCAGATCATTCTGCTCGATTTGATCATGCCGGTGATGGATGGTCTACAGTTCATAGACGAACTGCGCAAGAATGCGCAATGGCGAACGATCCCCATCGTCGTTCTGACAGGCAAAAATCTGACCCAGGAGGAGCGCGTTCGACTGAATATGCATGTCCAGAAGATACTCGAAAAATCCACTGTGAGCCGCGCGGCTCTGTTACGGGAAATAACGGATTCGATTGGCGGTGCTTGCAAAGCGGTGTTCCGTCAAAACCAGGGGACATGAAGCGATTGGTCGAGGTGAAGCCACTCTCTAGATGGAGAGACGTGGGCAATCGAAGCGGGATATCCCATCCGTTGCCCTAATTTTAGGACGAAAGATCATGGTCAAAATTTTGCTGGCGGAAGACAATGAACTGAACCGCGATATGCTGATGCGCCGCCTGGAACGCAGGGGGTATCAAGTCGATATCGCGATGGACGGTGAGCAGGCGATCGAAAAAGTGAGGAGTCATTGTCCCGACCTGCTTTTGCTGGATATCAGTCTGCCGATACTGGACGGCTTTGAAGTTGCAAGGCGCATTCGGGAAGACCCTCAACTGTGCGCGCTGCCAATCCTCGGCCTGTCCGCTCACGCCATGCAGGGCGACAGGGAGCGGGCGCTTGCGGCCGGCTGTGACGATTACGATACCAAACCAGTCGAGATGGAGCGCCTGCTGGATAAAATTCAATTGCTTTTGCAAGCTGCAACCAGGCCATGAAATCCGATCCTGGATTGTTGCTGGTCGTCGACGACAATGAAATGAACCGGGATATTCTGTCGCGCCGCCTAACCCGGCTGGGCTACGTCGTGATCGTCGCCGAGAATGGGCAAAGTGCGCTCAATAAGCTGCTGGAGCACAAGTTCGACCTGGTTCTGCTCGATATCGAAATGCCGGGTATCGATGGCATAGCCGTTCTCAAGCTGATACGCACGACTTATTCGATGTCCGAATTGCCCGTTATCATGGTAACGGCGAGGGGCGAATCCACCGATATCGTCGGCGCCCTCGAGTTGGGAGCCAATGATTACATCATGAAACCGCTTGAACTCGCTGTGGTGCCGGCGCGAGTGCGAACACAACTCGCGCTCAAGCGCGCCTCGGATGAAGTCAGAATGCTCGCCAGCCAGCTGGAAGCGCGCAACACGCTCATTCGCAACATCTTTGGGCGCTATGTCGCAAGCGAAGTCGTCGATAAGCTTCTGGCATCGCCTGAAGCGCTCGAGTTTGGCGGCGAGCTCCGCATGGTCACCGTACTGGTGGCCGACTTGAGAGGATTCACCCTGATTTCGGAAGGCCCGTTCACGCCCGTGCAAATCGTGCATATGCTGAACAATTTTCTCGGCACAATGACTAAAATCATTGCTGATCACCAAGGCATCGTCGATGAAATTCTGGGCGATGGAATGCTGGCGTTTTTCGGAGCGCCCAGCGAACAGCCGGATCATGCGCAACGCGCCGTCGGCTGTGCGGTTGCAATGCAGCAGGCGATGGCGTCCGTTAATGCGTATAACCAGACCCATGGCTTGCCGGAACTCTCCATGGGAATCGGCATTCACACCGGAGAAGCCATTGTGGGAAATATTGGCTCCGAAACGCGATCGAAATATAGTGTGGTAGGCAAGCATGTCAATCTGGCCGCGCGCCTCGAGTCCTACTGTTGTGGAAACCAGATACTGATATCCGAAGCGACTTTGTCGCATACGGGAGCCATAGTCAGAATAGATGGACAATTTATCGTGCATCCGAAAGGCATCGCTGACCCGGTTACCGTTTATGAAGCTGGCGGCATAGCCACCTATAATTCTTTCCTGCCCCGTTATACGGATGAGCTGCAGGCTTTGCATCAGGCGATAACTGTTAACTGCGCCATCATTGATGAAAAGTCTGTTAGCGAAGAAACATTCGCAGGCAGCCTTACCAGATTGTCTGCCAAGGCCGCAGAAATCGTGACCACCCGAGCAGTGCCCCCTCTCACAAATATCGCGATCTATCTGCTACCCGATAACTGTACTGATCAGACGACCTGTTTGTATGGAAAAGTCGTCGCTTACGCTGGCGATGCCGACAATTGTGTTTGCGTGCGCTTTACCTGCATGCTTCCCCAGACTCGAGCTGTACTTGCCGACTTGCTGCGTCGCAGCAGCCAGAACTGATTATTCGCTTTATCGGGGAGGCGTCCAACATGGATGACCACTTTGAGCGCAGAGTTGTACAAGATGAGTAAGGCTTTACGCGACGGGTAAAACCCGATGCCCACGCAATGCTGCGCGGCGCCCGCGGCGCACATTGACGCCCATCAAAATAACCAGGCCGATCACAAAATAGCTGCCGGTCAGCAACATGGCGAGACGGTGATCGCCACCCGACACCCAGCTCACTACGCCGTAGGTCACCGGGCCCAGAATCGAGGAAAGCTTGACCGCGAAGCCCCACAATCCGAAGAATTCGGCCAGCCGCGCACGCGGGCTGAGATAGCCAACCAACGCGCGCCCCGCCGACTGGCTGGCTCCCATGCACAGCCCGGCCAGATTGGCGGCCAGCCAGAACGCGTCGCGTCCTTCTGCGTTGGCGGCTATCAGCACCATCGCAATCCATCCCAGCAGGGTCAGCGCAATGGTACGGATATGGCCAATGCGGTCCTGCACATAACCAAACACGAACGCGCCGATGGCCGCCGTGACGTTGACCACCAGGATCAGTTTAATCGTATCCTGAATCTGGAAATGCATGGCCTGCTGCGCATAAATGGCGGCCAGCGCAATCACTGCCTGCACCCCGGCCTGATAAAACACGATGCATACAAAAAACCGCGTCAGATCGCGATACAGACGCAGGTGGAACAGTGTGTGCGCCAGCCGTGAAAAAGTATCGCGCCACAGGTGCGTATGACGCCCCGGTTGAGGCACGGCGCGCTCGCGCAACCACACAAATGTCGGCAGGCTGGACAAGGCAAACAGCCCGGCGGTGATCAGCATGGTTACCGGCACATAATGCGCTGCATCCTGCCCATGGCCCTGCGCCCAAGTGATGTAGGCCAGCGCGCAACCCAGGCTGAGCAGCCCGCCCATATAGCCCAGACTCCAGCCCCAGCCCGACACCTTGCCCAGATCGCGCCCCGTTGCCAGTTCGGGCAAAAACGCGGCGATGACATTCTCGCCGCTGCCATAAAAGAAATTGCTCAACACGATCAGCAGCAGCCCCAGCCCGACTGCACCGGGGCCGGCCAGCGCCAGCGCGGCAGTAAACAGCACGCAGCCCACGGTAGTGACAGCCAGCAGCTTTTTCTTGGCGGCGTGGAGGTC
>JANMKH010000289.1:0-2830 GCA_031371965.1 Sulfuriferula sp. | reverse complement strand
CGGCCCAATGTGACTCACAGCTGGTTATGCCCGGTTGCGCTTCGGTGATGGGGAGCATGCACGGCTGGCCGCTGACATCCCAGCGTGCGACCATATGCGCCAGCAGCCCATCCACCGGCTTGCACACGGCCTGAAAATGCTCGTCGCGAAAATAGCGCGTGGCACTGAATCGTTCCGTATACATATCGCTGTCGGGCGTATGCCGCAAGGCGCAGATCAGGATTTCATGCGGTATCAGTGTTTGCAGCGGGCCCTGAACCCATGAAAAAAAATGGCTGCGCTGCTGCACCCGCAAGGATGTTTCCACGATATAAGCCAAGTTTTTTTGGTCTTCTCCCTGGAGCGTAATTTCTTCGATCATCCCGCAACGCCCTCTGTATTCGTATTCTGTTATCCGACTCTGCACCGGGCGAGCCTACCTGATCGAGATGACAGCTTCTTGGCATATTTGTGAAATATGAAAAGTTCCCTTAAACACTGAAATAAACCGGGCAAACCGGTTCCAAATTACATGTTTGACCGCATTGACACGCTCGAATGTCATTTCGAACATACGCTCGCCATATTCGAAAAAACCTCACAACGCGAGCCATCACTGTTGCATTAACCTCTTCTGGTAAGCATTTTCGGCGGTTTTTGCACTACTTTGGAGCAGCCGGCGAGGCGCTTGGCGCAACGGGTGCAACTTGCACCCCCGGCACCGGCGGGGTAGTGACAGCCGGAACGGCCTGCGTCGGCACATAGACAAACCGCCAGTCCCGATAACTGCCTTTTCCCGCGAAATCCTGATCGGCCTTGTCGAAGTTCCCGGTCTTGATCGGTGTTTCCCGGGAGAGGCTGTATACCCCCATGAGGGTGCCGCCCGGGCCGGGTACCAGCCCCCATTCCTTGCCGGCCGTCAGCGGATCGACGTAGATTTTGCGTAAATAGCGCGCCAGGCTGACCTGGCGTTTGTCTTCCAGCAGATCGTCCAGTTTCTTTGGATACTGCTTGGCCGCACCCGGTGTGCGTTCATAGTAGAGCCCGATCGCACGCCGGAATGCGTGGCCCACGAAGAGCAATTCCTGCTCCTTGTCGCGTTGCGCCAAGGTGTGCCAGACCATCGCGGTGGCCGCCAGCACCGCACCCATGATCGCCACCATGAACAACAGCACCAGATACGTGAAGCCGTGCTGGCGCATCAATTCACCAGCCCGAATACGGCGTGCCATCACGACCGTTGCCGGGCGCGCCGCTGTGCAGATCGTACACGCCGCCCTGATCCGCATCGGCCGGCGGCACTGTCACCCAGGTGCTGGCGCTGTCGGTGACCGGATCGACCGGCAGTTTGCGCAGGTATTTCTTGCTGACCAGATCGTCAAGACTGTCGGGGTATTTTCCGGTATCGCCGTAATACTTGTCGATGGCGTCGCGCAGCGTGGACAGGTCCTGTCTCAGCACCGCCTCCTTGGTCTTATCCACGCTGTTGAAATAGCGCGGCGTGGCAATCGACAACAGCAACGCGATGATCGCCATCACCACCAGCAGTTCGATCAGGGTAAACCCGGAGGTTAGACGTCTGGTCATCACCACTCCCGGTACGGCACGCCATTCAGGCCCACGCCCTGGCTCGGCGTATACACGTCGTACACGTCATCGCCTTCCTGCGGGTCGTCGGGCGGGCTCTTGTACGAGCGTTTGCCCCAGGTATCGGCAGCCGGGCTGGTGCTATCTTTACTAAACGGATCGCGCGGGATGCGGCGCTGGAAATAAATTATGCTGTGCGTGGGGCTTTTGAAGTCTTCCACGCCCTCTACCAATACATTCAGCGATTTGGGATAGCCGGAATTATCCACGCCTTCTTTCTGGATGTGACCATTGGGCTCGTCCCACATCTTCTTGTAGGCATCGATGCCGGTGCGGATTTCGCGCAGGTCGTGATGCAACTCCTGCTCCCTGGCGCGCTGCACGACCAGTTCCGTCATCGGCAGGGCAATCGTGGCGAGCAAGGCGACGATGGCGACCGTGACCAGCAGCTCGATCAGCGTGAAGCCGCGTGCATGCATCATTGCGGATTGGCCGGATCGGGTTCCGGCAACAGCGTAGGGGTCGGCACAAGCGCCGGATCTGGCGCTGAATCGGGCGTCGGCTCCGGAGCAGGGGTTGCCGGTACTGGCGCGGGGATGGGTGTCGGCAGTGGTGCCGGCGCAGGCGCGGGCACCGCGCCGCCGGGCAACCTCAATGGCGCCACCGGCGCTACAGGTACCTCAGGTAGCATGGCCGGTACCGGTGACCCTGCCGGTGTCGCCGTCGCCGCAGGCGTCTGGTGCAAGCTCAGCGGCGCCCCGCCGATATCGGCTTCGGTGCCCGCCGCAAACTCGCTCAGGTTCGCATCCAGCGGGGTCAGGTTGCGGATGATGTGCGGGGTGATCAGCAGGATGATCTCGGTCTTGTTGGCCTCGGTGTGATGGGTGGAGAACAGGTGGCCCAGCATGGGCAGGTCGCCCAGGCCGGGAATCTTGCTGGCGCTGCGCCGGTCCTCGTCGCTGATCAGCCGGCCAGGATCTGCGTTTCGCCGTCCTTCAGGCGCAGCACGGTGTCCGCATTGCGGGTGCCGATCTGGTAGGTCAGCGTGCCGTTGTTGCTGCGGATTTCGCGCACGATGTTGGAGACTTCCAGGCCGACCTTGATGCCCACCTCGTTATCCAGATAGACGCGCGGTTCCACATCCAGCTTCAGGCCCACGTCCAGGTAACTCACCGATTCCGACACGCCCACATTGGCGGTGCTGGTGGTGGTGATCACCGGCACCTTGTCGCCGATATGGATTTTGGCTTTCTGTTTGTTCATC
>JANMKH010000261.1:0-2937 GCA_031371965.1 Sulfuriferula sp. | reverse complement strand
GCAAGGGTGAGTTGCGCACGCTGCACCGCGCCGAGTGGCAGGGCGGCCTGGCGTTACCGCAGGGTATGGGGCTGCTGTGTGGGTTTTACATCAACGAACTGATGCTGAAACTGCTGGCGCGCGAAGATCCGCACGAGAACCTGTTCGCCGATTACCAGGCCGCGTTGCGGGCTTTGTCCAGCGCGATGCCGCAAAGCGCCTACGCCGCCATCCTGCGCCGCTTTGAAAAACGTCTGCTGGCGGAACTGGGCTACGCGCAGCCATTCGAATTCGAGGCAGATTCCGGGCAGGCCGTGCTGGCGCAGCAGGACTATGTCTATGTGCTCGATCGCGGTGCGTTGCCTGCCCAGCGCGCCAACGGCCACGTCGACATGCACGTGTCAGGCAAGACCCTGCTTGACATGGCGGCAGACGATTACCGCGATCCGGTGACGCTTATGCAAAGCAAGCAGCTGATGCGGCTTATTATCAACCATCATCTGGGCGGACAAACCCTGCACGCCCGTGAACTTCTGAAGGACTTGCAACAATTATGATCCAGCTCGGCGTCAACATCGACCACATCGTCACCATCCGTCAGGCGCGCGGCACGCGCTATCCGAGCCCGGTGCAGGCCGCGCTGGTGGCTGAATCCGCCGGTGCGGACGCGATTACCCTGCATCTGCGCGAAGACCGCCGCCACATCCAGGATCACGATGTGGATACCCTGAGCCGCGTGCTCACCACGCGCATGAATCTGGAAATGGCGGTGACCGACGAGATGCTCGGCATCGCCTGCCGCGTCAAGCCGCAGGACGCCTGCCTGGTGCCGGAGCGGCGTGAAGAACTCACTACCGAAGGCGGGCTGGACGTGGCCGGCCAGCTTGACAAGGTCAAGCGTGCCTGCGGCGTGCTGGGTGAGGCCGGAATCCGTGTTTCGCTATTTATCGATGCCGACCCGCGCCAGCTCGACGCCGCGCGCGCCTGTGACGCGCCGGTGGTGGAAATTCATACCGGCCGTTTTGCCGATGCACACAGCCGCGCAGATCAGGCCGGTGAATTACAGCGTATTGTCGCGGCAGTGGAATACGGCAACCGCATTGGCTTGCAGGTGAATGCCGGGCACGGCCTGCACTACCATAATGTGCAGGACATTGCCGCCATCCCCGGTGTGGCGGAACTCAATATCGGGCACGCGATTGTCGCGCACGCGCTGTTTGTGGGCTGGGAGGCGGCGGTGCGCGAGATGAAGCGGTTGATGCTGGCCGTCGCGCCGGAGTCGCGCGGCGGTAAGGTATGAAATGGTGCCTGAGTTGATCCGGATTGGTTCATTGCATGATATCAAAGCCGTTGCGCAAATTCCTCGAAGCCCTCTATGGTTAAGGGCCGGCTGAAGAAATAACCCTGATAGGCATGGCAGCCTGAGCTCGCCAGAAAGTCTCGTCGCGCTTCTGTTTCAACCCCTTCTGCGATCACACCCAGCCCCAGGTTCTGCGCCAGTGCCACGATGGTTCTGGCTATGGCGGCATCGTTGGGGTCACTGAGCACGTCGCGCACAAACGACTGGTCGATCTTTAAATGGTCCAGCGGCATACGCTTCAGGTAAGACAACGAAGAATATCCAGTACCGAAATCATCAAGAGAGAAACCCACGCCCTTGGCCTTCAGCGCGAACATTTTCTCGATAATGTCCCGCACGTTTTCTACCAGCAGGCTTTCGGTTAGTTCCAGTTTCAATCGATGCGGATTGGCACCCGTGTTTTTGAGTGTTGTCAGCACCTGATCGACGAAATCGGCCTGACGGAATTGGTGTGCACTGACATTCACCGCAAGGGTGAGATCAGCCATCTTGGGTTGGCCGGCCCACACGGCTAATTGGGTGCAAGCAGTTTCCAGCACCCATAGACCCAGGGGCAAAATCAATCTGGTTTCTTCGGCCAGGGGAATGAATTCGGCAGGAGACACCAAGCCGCGCTGGGGGTGCTGCCAGCGCACCAGTGCTTCGGCACCGGTGACGCGGCCTGCGCCGACCACTTGGGGCTGATAGTGGAGCACGAACTGTTTCTCCTCGATGGCCCTGCGCAAATCCGCTTCCAGATTGACTCGCGCGACAACGCTGGCCTGCATGGCTGGATCAAAGAAATGGATGGCATTGCGTCCAGTTTCCTTGGATTTGTACATGGCGAGATCGGCCTGCTTCACCAGATCATCGATGCTCACGAGATGACCTCTGAACAAGGTGGCACCGATACTCGGTGTAATGTGGTAAACCAAATTGTTGAGCTGATATGTCTGGTTCAGGGCAGAGCGAATTTTTTCGCAGACAGTTTTGGCTCGGGTGGCGGCATCTATTTCAGACATACTCAGGTCCGCCAACATGACCACAAATTCATCGCCTCCCAGCCGCGCCACGGTTTCTCCCGCACGAACGCATGCGGTCAGGCGTTGTGCAACCTGCTTCAGCAGCAAGTCGCCCATATCATGGCCGAGGGTATCGTTAAGGGTCTTGAAATTATCGAGATCAATCAACAGCAGCGCACCGAAATTGCCGCTGCGGGTACTGGTGGACATGGCCAGATTCAGGCGATCCAGCAGGAGTGTCCGGTTGGGCAGACCGGTCAACTGGTCAAAGAAGGCCAGTTCATTGATCTTTTCTTCTGCTTGCTTGCGTTCGGAAATGTCGAAATGCGTACTGATGTAATGGGTGACGGTATGATCATCGTCCTTCACCGCAGTGATGGTGAGCCATTTTGGATATACTTCGCCATTTTTGCGCCGGTCCCATAGCTCTCCCTGCCATCCGCCGGTACGGTGGATGGTTTCCCACATCGATCGAAAAAAATCTGCGTCGTGGCGGCCCGAATTCAGCAAGCGCGGCGTTTGACCCACGATCTCCGCTGTCGTGTAACCCGTGGTCTCGGTAAATGCCTTGTTGATGCGTAAGATGACCCCTTTGGC
>JANMKH010000256.1:0-5879 GCA_031371965.1 Sulfuriferula sp. | reverse complement strand
TGGTCTGTTTGGAAAGTTTTTGCCCGATTGCGTTAACTGCAACAGGCAGATGTACATAGCATGGGGTAGGCAAGTGCAGTAAATTTTGCAGGTATATCTGACGCGGGGTGGAAGCAAGCAGGTCGGCGCCACGTACCACTTCGGTCACACCCAACTGTGCATCATCCTCCACGACGGCAAGCTGGTAGGCAAAGATTCCGTCGGCACGCAGCACCACAAAATCTCCCAGATCGTCTTGTAACCGCTGACATATGCGGCCTTGCAGCAGGTCATCGAAACAAATCGGAGTGGTGTCGGTACGCACGCGCTGTGCGCGAACTGTCCTGCCAGGTGGCACGCCGTCGCGGCAAGTGCCGGGATAGACCGTACCTTCGATGCCGTGCAAGCTGGAGTCGGCGATCTCGCGCCGGGTACAGGCGCAGCCATATACCATTCCTGTGGCCTGCAATTGATCCAGGGCGGCACGGTAAGCAGGCAGCCGTTGCGACTGATACACTACTGCGCCATCCCATTCGAAACCGAATCGCTCCAGCGTGTGCAGAATATTGCCCGCCATACCGGGCATACAGCGCGGGGTGTCGAGATCTTCCATGCGCAGGTGCCACTGCCCATGATTCGTTCTGGCTTGCAAATAACTACCGAGAGCAGCCACCAGCGAGCCAAAATGCAGCGGCCCGGTAGGCGAAGGAGCGAAGCGGCCGATGTAAGGTGACTTTGCGTGTGCCATGTGCGCCATTATCGCGCACATGGCGATCTATTTGGTGTGGCGAGCCAACACTTCCCGGTAAAAATCCAGTATCTGCCGTGCCATCTGCGGAGCGCTCAAGTCTTGTGCATGCTGCTTTGCTTCGCTGCTCAACCGCGCCAGCAATGCTTTATCAGTAAGCACTTCGCGCAGCGTCGCTGCAAATGCCCTGGGTTCATCCTCGGCCACGCGACAACCGCGCCCGGCAGCCAGAATATCGCGCGTACCCATCACCGCTGTGGACACCACCGGCACGCCCAGTGCCATGGCTTCGAGCAGCACCAGCCCCTGGGTTTCGGTGCGTGAGGCAAACACGAAGGCATCGCCTGCACAGTAGCATGCAGGCAATTCAGTGCCGCGCTCCAGGTAGCCGACGAACAGTACATTGTGCGCCAGTCCGAGCGCGGCTACTTCGCGTTTGAGCTTGGGCTCGGCCGGGCCTTCACCCGCAATCACCAGTAGCGCGTCGGGCAGGCTGTGGCGCAATTCAGCCATCACGGCCAATAAGAATCCGATGTTTTTCTCGAACGCGACACGGCCGACATACACTACCACGGGACGTTCTGGAGCAATGCCGTGTTGCCTGCGGAACGCCGCGCCGTCGCACGCACTGAAATCCGCCAGATCAATGCCGGTGGGGATGATTTTGCTGAATGCCCGAACCCCATACCGGGCAAGCGCCTCGTTCATGGCGATGGACGGCAGTACCAACCCGTCTACCTGGCTGCATTGCTTGCGCGAAAAAAACCGCGCCAGATAACGCATCACCGCTTTCGGCAGGAACGGCACGTAGTGGTACAGGTATTCTTCGAAAAAGGTGTGGTAGGTTTCCACACAGGGGATATTGAAGGCGCGTGCCAAACGCAGGCCGGTGTAGTGAGCGAAAAACGGCGTGTGGATGTGTACCAGATCGAAATGCTGCCCTGCCAACGCTTCCGGTAATTGTCGCAAAGCGCGCCGCGACATCATGCGATCTTCCGGGTCCAGCAGAACCCTGCGCCCGGGGATGCGCAGAATATCCGCCTGCGCCGTCTCGTGCATATCATAAGCCGGTGCCACCAGCGTCACCCCGTGCCCAAGTGCCTGTAACTCGCGGCGCAGGGTCATGATCGATGTGGACACGCCGTTCACGCGCGGAAAATACACGTCCGAGACCATCAGAATATTCACGTCACCACTCCAGCGCAGCGCGATGGGCGGGAACGCCGCATTCACCTGCAACCGTTTTGTAGCAAAGCAACGTGACGTGCGTGTGACAGTGCGTTTATGCGAGGTGAGCGCGGCATGGCAGGGCTTGCCTGCTCACACCTTGGAACATGGGATTACCGGTCAGTTTGCAGTGGCGTGCCGGCTACGCGTGAGGCGGAAAACCAGCCAGGCCGGCACCAGATACAGCATGGCGCTGCCCAGGTATGGCGGAAAATATTTGGCAACGGCCAGCGCGTACGCTACTACACCCATATCGCCCAGAGTTCCGGACCAGGCGTACCAGAATGCATTCGACACCACAAAAGCCGCACTGACAGCTGCCAGCGCCAGCACCGCACTCATGGCAGCGGGGAAATCAGCATGCCGACGCGCCAGCCAGCGCCCCGCGCCCCACAACAACGCGTAGGTGGGAATCAGGCCGAAATATGCCGGCGTCATGCACCAGCCTGCTTCGGTCGCGGTTTGCGCCGAAACCACGTCAATACCGAACGCGGCCGCCATCAGCAAACCCAGACAGCCTGCGGACAGGCCCATCACGCCGGCCAGCAGGAATACCGCCAGGCTTGCGTCGGGCAGCAGTGCAGAGGTGCCAAAGTGACTCATGCGCGTGGCGGCCATGACTGCAGCCAGCGCGAGGAGTATCCATAAACGGTGCCTGAACGATAGCGACATGGTGTGCTCCTTAAATTGCGTTAACCGGAATTGTACGCCACCCGACTACCCCACCCAAGCCGGGTGGCGGTATCAGGCAGCCAGCGCTTCGCCCAGCTTATTTGTCATCAGAAACTGGCTCTGAAACCTACCCGGTAGTTACGCGTAAAGCTGACCGGATAAATAACATCATCACTTGTCCACAAGCCATTTTTCTGCGCAAACACGTTATCGATAGCGGCTGACACTTCGTAGGCCTTATAACGATAGCGATACGCCAGGTTGGTGCTCTGGAATGCCGCCTGCTTCTGGCTAAAGCTATTGGCGAAGTCATTGGCAGCGTAGGAGCTGCTGCGCCAGACGTAACCCACATTGAAGGTACTGTGCTCGGACCAGTCGTATTGCATGTCGAGTGTCACGCCGTGGCGCGGCACACCGGGCAAATCCTTCCCGTCAAAAGCACCGCCGCCGCTGTTTGCCCGGTCGATGATGGCGCGGGTATAGGTATAACCCGTACGCAAATTCAGATCCGGCTGGATACGCCAGCTGTCCTGCAATTCCAGTCCGTATTTATGCGACTGATCGATATTGGTGTTCACAAACGTCGCTGGATTGAAATAGATTTCATTTTTAAGATTGGCGCGAAACACGGCCAGTTTCAGCCGATGATTGCCTTGCGAGTGATTGGCGCCCAGCGTTACCGTCTTCACCTTTTCAGGCGAGATGAAGGCATTAAACGTCCCGCCAAAATTGAAAAAACGGTCAATATCGGGTGCCTGGAAAGACTGATTGTAGTTGGCAAAAAACGAAGTGGTAGCTGACAGCCGATAATTGCTGCCTATGTCCCACGCGTTGAGCTGTTGCGTGGCGTGCAAGGCGGTGCCTGCATTCGGTACATAGTTGTATTCGACCTTTTCGCGACGCGCGCCGGCCGACACGGTCAGTTTGTCAATCACATACTGCCCTTGCAGGTAGTACCCGATATTGTTTTTGCTGGTTTGGTCGGATGCACCGATGCGCGTGCCATCAAAGCGCTGTATGCCAGTCGTGAGTTTGAAGGCATCCCCGCTGTGAACCAGCGCAACATCATCCGTCACGTAATCGTAGTTGGCTTTGTAAGGATAGGGCGAAACATAATTGGACAGCTTGTCCTCCCGATTATGGCTTGCGGTCAGTTTTGTGTCCGGCGACAGATCCAGGGACGCACCCAGACGCCATTGGTCGCTATCGAATTTCTGGTGTGTATAGGTATTCCCGCCATTTTGCGCAGGGTCGCTCTGGAATTGTGCCAAGGTCAAATGGCCGGCATAACGCGTATCAATTTTTGAACTTGACCCATCCAGCGTCAACCACAGCGCGTCGATTGGCCGCACACGCACCTGGCCGCGCTGGGTCGTCAGACTGGAGGCATCGCGCTGACCTGTCACGTCGGCATCGCTGGTACCGCGCTGGCTTTGGTAATCGTTGCTGGCGGAGATGCTGAAATTGTCTCGGGACAAACCGGCCGCCACGGTACCCGACAGCGCGCCATAATTCCCGGCAGAACCGGCCACTGTCACCCCTTGATAGGGCCGCGTGTAAATCTGGATCGTGCCCGCCGTCGCGCCATCGCCGTAAATAACCGAGCCACTGCCGCGCGTGATTTCTATGCGGTCGATGCTGGCAATTGGAATGGCGCCGAGTAACTGCGGCATGCCGTCAATATTGTTCAGGCGCTGCCCGTCCAGACTCACCACAATGTTCTGATATCCACTGGTCAAGCCATAACCGCGCATGTCCAGCGTCGGTGTGAATTTGTTGCCGTAATTGGGCACCACATCGAGCGTGGTGTTTTGCGTCAAAAAATCAACCAGGCTGCTCGCTCCAGAGGCCTGAATCATCGCCTGCGTATAGACCTCGGACGCATACGGCGCAGCCACATCCGGCAATGGCGTATGCGTGGCTGTGACAATAATGTCATCGAGCGGATAGGTGGAGGAGGCGGCCTGAGCCAAGGTGGTAACAGCGAGCGCGACGGCGCTGAGGGCGAAACGTGTGTGCATGATGATTCCTTAAATTCGCAAGGATCCCCGCTTGCGGCGGATAAAAGGAAACATCGGGGAAAGCAGGCAGGCGCGAAAGCGCACAAGGCGCACAAGACGTCCCGGCCACACCGCCTCCCCGCGATGTTTCGGATGGTCTGACAGGCCGGTATCCGGGCTCGCAAGATTTGGCGTGTCGCCTTCCCATGCATTCGCACAGTGGCTTGAAGACACACCCACGCTCGCTTACCGTTGCGGGGGCAGCACTGGTATTGCACCAGTTTCCCGTTTAACCGCGCAGCCGGAACACGGCGCGGCACCTGACAAGGCGGCAGATTATAGCGGAATGCAGTTTAAACGGCTAATCCTGTGTGACAACGCGGATGTAGAAGGCACATGGTTGCCCGGGCGTGGGATTGTCCGGTACAGCGGTGAAAGGATAAACACCGTTGCCCAGTCCATGCGCATCTGCCGCGCACAGTGCCTGAATGGCCGGGTCCATCGTGGCATGCAGCGGGAACAGGCGAATGCCGATGGCTTCCGGGCGCTGGCTGGCCGCCTCAATATACATGCGCCGGGTAACCTCCTGAGTCAGCACGGTCAACAGTTTCACCAGTGGCTCCAGATCAGCGCTGAGCCCAGCCCCGATAAGCTGCTGCGCCAGCGCGCGCGGGCCGGTTTGCAGGAATAGCGGGTCGGACAAGGCCTTGAAGATCGCGGTTTCGATCGCCTCGCCCTGGGGCAACAGGGTTGAGGTCGCCAGATGGCGCGCGACCAGTTCACGCGTCACCGGCACCTGCTCCACCCGCGCCTCAGGCGGGACGCCCGCGGTCACCACACTGCCTTTTGGGGCCCAGCGCGACTTGATGTAATCAAGCAGATAAGCCATCAGAAATTTTCGATGCGCGCCTGATAACGGAACACGATCAAACGATATAGATCATCGCCCACTTGTACATGGGTGGACTCGCGTCGCTCCAGGCTGATGGTTGCACCGCCATTGGCAGAAAATGGATGAAATCCGAACAAGTCGTTTTCAATCAGGCCGGCGAGGATATCCTGGCATTCATCCGGAGCAAGTGCACAACCCGTGTTATCCACCAGTTCGCATGCTTTGCCACGTTTGGTATTGCCTGGATAATGCACCGCATTATCACGCAGAGGATTGTTTTCGTCGAAGTCCGCGTTGGGGTCGACAAATTGGCTGGTATCGCTCATTTGTTTAAAAATTACTTTCGGTTAGTTCGGTTAAC
>JANMKH010000184.1:0-1657 GCA_031371965.1 Sulfuriferula sp. | reverse complement strand
GAGGAATACCGCAAACACGGGCTGGATATGGATGCGGATGAGTTGCCGGACTATGTGCCGCTGTTTCTGGAATATCTCTCCCAACTTCCGGATCAGGACGCACTGAACATGCTGGGCGAAGCGGTGGACGTGCTGGCGCTGATCGGGCGCAAGCTGAACGGCAACCATAGCCCGTACCACACCGTATTCGCCGTGCTGGAAGGCATGTCGCCGGTGGCGGCGCAAGCCTTGCCCGATGTGCCGGTGCGCGAGATGGAAGAAACCATCATCCAGTTCGGCCCCTCAGCCGACGGCACCGATCCGCTGCTGGTGCCCAAACCGCAAACGGCTTATGTGCGCATGCCGGAATCCCGCAAGGCGGCTGCCGCCGCTGGCGGCGCGATCTGACCTACCTTTAAGGAGACCAAGTCATGGATTACTTGAATAATCTGTTATTCGGGATTTACCCCTATGTGGCGCTCGCCATTTTTTTCCTCGGCAGCCTGATTCGTTTCGACCGCGAGCAATACACCTGGAAAAGCGATTCCAGCCAGCTATTGAAACGGAGCCAGTTGAGATGGGGCAGCAATTTGTTCCACATCGGCATCCTGTTCCTGTTCTTCGGGCATGCGGTCGGTCTGCTGACCCCGCACTGGCTGTATGAGTCCATGGGACTGACCACCGAGGCCAAGCAGCTTCTGGCGATGATCTCCGGCGGTGCCGCGGGGCTGACCTGCCTGGCGGGCATCACGCTGCTGTTGCACCGGCGCCTCACCGAGCCGCGCATCCGCGCCACCAGCAAGCCGATGGACATCATCATCCTGCTGTGGGTCTTCGTCACGCTGCTGCTGGGGCTGACCAGCATCCTGTTTTCGGCCCAGCATCTGGATGGGGCCGACATGCTGCTGCTGGCAAACTGGGCGCAACACATCGTAACGTTCCGCTCCGGTGCGGCGCAATTCCTGCTGGCGGTGCCGCTGATCTTCAAGATTCACCTGTTCTTCGGCATGACCCTGTTTCTGCTGTTCCCGTTCAGCCGGCTGGTCCATGTCTGGAGCGGATTCGCAGCGGTTGCTTATCTGACGCGCAGCTACCAGGTAGTCAGGCAGCGTGGTTGATCGATGAATTCTGCCTGCAGCCAGTAGGGCAGCAGGCAACGCACGAAAGGAGAAGGACTGTGGGAATCAGCGTAAATGATGTCGAAATCACGGATGACGCGGTGGAACGCGAATTGCCGCACCATGCCGGCGCCCCGGTCCCGCTGAAGGCAGCGGTGGAAGCGCTGGTGGTGCGGGAAGTCTTGCTGCAGGCGGCACGCACCAAGCTTGCCGCGCAGCAGGATGCGCTGCGCGCGCGGGAGGCATCGCAGGCTGAAGATGCCGAGGCGCTGGTCGAGGATGCCCTGATTGAGCGGCTGATTGAACTGGAAGTGACTTCGCCGGTGCCGACCGATGAAGAGTGCGAAACCTATTACCGCAAGAATATCGAGCAGTTCCGCACCGGCGATCTGGTTGAAGCCAGCCACATTCTGTTCCAGGTAACGCCGAATGTTGCGCTGGACGCATTGCGGGCGAAAGCGCAGGAAGTGCTGCAGCAAGCGCTGGCACAGCCGGAGCAATTTGCAGAGCTGGCTCGCACCTACTCCAATTGCACCTCGGCAGAAGTCGGCGGCAGCCTG
>JANMKH010000181.1:0-4120 GCA_031371965.1 Sulfuriferula sp. | reverse complement strand
ATCCTGTTTCACAATCAGGGAGTCGAGAGGAATACCGGCAGCATTCATGGCATTGGAAAGTAGTGTGCCATGTGCGCGGAGCGAGGCCGCCGCGGCTTCCGAGTCGGCATGGATTTGAACCTGCACGTGTTCTCCGGTGAGTCGGATAGTCGCCGATACAGTGCCCAGCGTCGGCAGCTCAAAACGTACCTCGCTATGCCAGGACGGCTGCATCTCCCGGCTACTGTCTTCAGGCGTATCCTCGCCCACTTCCCATTCCATGGTTTGGCCGGGCCACGCCTCACCGCGCCATAGCACACGCTGCTGTTCCAGCGTATTCAATTGTTGATGGATCAGTTGTGACAATGCCGTAGTGTTTGTGTCGGACCTTGGCTGGGCAGCAGTGGGGTCTGCCAGCTGGGTATGGGTAGTCTGCGCTTGCGGTTCGCGCATCAGTTCGGATAAAGCGCGATTGCCGTTGGCCCACTCACGCACATGCGCCTCGTAGAACAGACCGCTGGTACTGATTGTGTCGCGTAACGCAACAGCGATCTGCCCGGTGTTCATGGCAGGAGAGGGGATCAGTGCCGTTTTGCCGAGTACCGTGTTGGGCGCGCCATTCTGTTGCGCGGTCTGTAGCAGATTATCGATGAGTCGGCCAGTGGCGCTGAGTGAAGTCGGTGCAGCGCCTGGCTGCGACCCCAGCAGGAAGGTGAGCTGGGGTTCCCGGCTCGTCAGGGTGAGCTGCAGTAAATCGCCAGCGCGAGTACCGGCAGGCAATACCATGCGTGCCATGGTATCGGCAATACGCACCAGAAAACTGCCGTCGTCCAGACGCGATAGAACCTTGCCCTGAAATAGCTGGCCTAACGTACTTTGTGCGAATCGGTGGGATGCCTCCTCGCGTGTATCCGCGAGCGGCAATACCGGCATCAGCGCCTCGAGCGGTATGATCGCTCGCGCGCCAGCCAGTTCCGGTCGCACGGGGGTCATGCTCAGCCCGCCTGATTCCTGCCGTAAGTCATGGAAAGCTTGCGTTCGGTGCTGGTGTTGTTCATCAGCGACGACAATTGCGCCATCCAGGGCTCGGTAATATTGCGTATCTCGCGATCATCGGCGAGGATTTTTTGGATGATATTAAATTTGCGTTCACGCATCTCTCCCGTCAGTGCAGAACGGGGTTCGCTTTTTTCAAGCGTGCGCACATGGCTGGCACAGTTCGATTCCAACGCTGCCAGGCGTTCCCAATCGCTGCTGCGCGCGGCAGCCAGCATTTGTTCCGTGATGTTCGCCACCGATTCATACACAGAAATGATTTCTTCACTATTCATCATTAAGGGTTACGCTCTCACAAAAGAATTGACACGTGGCATGAAATTGTCCTGCACCGTTGCGACTGGCGCGGCTTCGGTAGCGGCTGTGGTTCCGATGGCCTCCCAAGCTTCGCGTAACTGCCCGAGCAGGCCATCCACTTCATCAAGGATCGCCGGGTCGTTATTGAGGTTAGCCAGCAGCAGGCGATTGCTCATGTACTCATACAGCGCATCCAGGCTGGTCGCGATTTCACCGCCGACAGATTTGTCCAGGCTTGCGCGCAAGCCGCTGTCAATAATCGAGATTGCCTGGGAAATGGACTTTCCTTTCGCTTCGATTTCGCCATTCTTCATTAGTTGCATGGCGCTGGCTACGGCGGTTTTGGCGCCGTCAAACAGCATGACAATGAGCTTGTGCGGGTTGGCCGCTACCACGCCGGTTTCAATGCCGACTTTTGCATAAGTGTTTGCACCGTTGCGTGCTGTTCCAAACATGTCAGTTCTCCCTTATGCGATCTTAGGTAAATTTGCGAGTTGCTGCGTTAAAAAGCTGGTAGTGGTGTTCATGCTGCTGATCATGGTGTCTAGTGCAGTGAATTGCGCGCGATAGCGTGCTTCGATGACGGTCAGCCGCGCGCTCATTGCCTGTTGGTCAACATTCAGGCGCTTGATCGAGGCATTGATACCATCGGTACTTGATGAAATGAGACCGCTTGTACCGAGCATGGCGTTCGCCAGCGAATTAAACTGATAGGCATAGCCTTGCGAGTAATTGACCGTGCCGCGCGCGCCTGTCGTGCCACCGTTGATCTGTATTTTCAATCCTTGTGAAGCATCGCCGGTTGCGCCGGTGAGGTACTGTCCGGAACCGATGGCTGCTACCCCGTTGATGGTGCCTGCGGTATCTACCCCGTTGCTGACCACGGCTGCACCGCCAAAGCTGAGGTTGGCCTGGCCGTTTCCAGCGCTAATATTGGCAGCGGAAGCTGAACCATAACGATTTGAGGTCATCTTCAACACACCAGCTGATTGCGTCACTGTCACCGTTGAGGCAACTGATGAAAACGCACTCGCGCCATTGATTTGCGACTGTATTTGTGCGGCCAATGCTGTGGCACTGGCATAGCTACCTGGGGCCAGCGTCACGTTGGCGGTGACACCATCCAGTAAAACTTGCAGCGTGTCGTTTATCCCAGCGGTAATCGTTAGTCCAGCGGCGGCGAAGGCTGTAGCGTTACCTTGTGTGGCGAGCTGCGAGACATTCACGCTATAAGCGCCCGGTGCGGTCAGTGCACCGGCACTCGAATAGCCCACCAGGCTGTCCGAAGTTTTGCCCACAGCAGAGAAGAGCCCGGCGATATCACTGAAATTGCTGGTGATCGCACTTTGCAGTTTGGTACTGTCAACGGCAAGCGTTCCATCCTTTTGGAAGGTCACGCCGATCTGGGAAAGTTGCGAGAATGCGCTGCTCCCCCCTGCAACCGGCGTGGATAACACACGACGAATCTGATTTTGCAGCAGTGCTACCGAGGCATCCCCATTAAATAGCGCGGCTTTTTTAGTGGCCGGGTCGTAAGCGGTTGCAGACGCCAGGGTTTGTGTGATGTTGTTGTACGCCGTGACAAAAGCATTAACCGCTTTTGTAACCGAGCCCGTGTCTTGTGCCACCGTGATGCTGGTGGGCGTGCCGACATTGGTCTTGGTCAGGTTGAGGGTAACGCCCTGGATTGCATCAGTGACGGTGTTGGTGGTTTTAGACACCGCAACACCATCGATCTTGAAATTGGCATTCTGGGCAGTGGCGGTTTCAGCAAGCGCCTGACCGGTATTGTTGGCCGGATCCTGGCTTAGCAGGCTGGAAATGCTGGCATCACCGGACACCGAAATTTTCATGCTGTTGGTTTTGCCGGTGGTGCTGTCGGTGAGCACCAGCCGATAAGGTGAGGCACTGCCATCATTCACGATGGTGGCCGATACGCCGATCTTGGCGCTGTTGATGGCATCGCGGATTCCAGACAGCGAATTATTGCTGGCATTGATGATGACGGTTTTGGTGCCTGCGCCATTGCTGGTGAAGCTGGCGCCGGTGTAGGTGCCGTTGCTGAGCGTACCGCCGGCAATGGTGCCGAAATCAAAGGTCAGCGTGGTGGCGGTTCCACTGCCTATGGCCGCACTGGCGCTGGCCTGGCCTGCGGCAACCAGTTTTTGGGCCTGGGCGAGACTGGATACTTCTAGCGCATAGGTGCCGGGTGTGGCACTGGAACTGGCGCTGGCCGTGGCCACCGTGGCATCCGCCAAGGTGGCGGTTACGCTCTGAAACTGGGTAGGGCTGGCTAATCCCTGCACCGCGATCTGAAACTGGGACAGCGCACTCGTTATTTGGCCATAGCCGGAAAGCTTCGCCTGAAAGCTCGCCACTTTGTTATTCAGCACAGTAAGCGGCTGTCGTTCGATCGTCATCAATTGCGTGACGATACTGTTGACGTCCAGTCCTGAGCCTATTCCGGGTGATGAGATTGCCATGATGCGTTTCCTTGTGTGAGCTTGGCGCTCAGGCCTTTTCCCGAATCAGGAGGCCTTGCAACTTGTCCAATTCCTTGGCAATGGCGAGCACTTCCCTGGAAGGCGTTTGCCGTATGACGGTATTGGTCTCTGTATCAACGACCTTGACCAGGGATCTGCCACTGTCCTGATCAATGCTGAATTCAATATTGCTGGGATCGTCGGCGTCGTCAACGTCCAGTCTGTCGCTGAGCGGCCATTCGACAAAGGCGAGATCGAATTCCTGCAGACCATCGCGAACCAGGTCGCGGGCATCATCGAGAAGG
>JANMKH010000159.1:0-2267 GCA_031371965.1 Sulfuriferula sp. | reverse complement strand
TGGTCTTGATCGGCAACCGGCTAACGCCTTCCGGCAGTGCAGCCGCCGCAGTGAACATGCGGGTACGGATGCTGGCGGCATCGAGTTCGAACAGTTCGGCGGGATCGAACGCCAGATCCCAGACGATGACCTCGTTTTTGTTGGTGGGATGCAGCGCCAGCGGCCACGCCAGCATCAAGCAGCCGCGCTCGGCCGGCACCCTGCCGGACACATGCAGGAACGGGCGCGGCGCGTGCAGGCTGATCTGTTCGGCCACCGCGTCTTTTTTGTGCAGGGTGAAGCAAAAATCAAACAGGCGCGGCTGGCGCTGGCGGATCAGCTGCGCCAGGGCGATGGTGGCGCGCACGTCGGACAGCGCATCGTGCGCGGTGGCGTGGGCAAGGCCATTGGCGGCGCTGAGGTGTTCGAGCTTGAAACTCGGGCGGCCATCCTCTTTGGTCGGCCTGACGACGCCTTCCGGACGCAGGGCGTAGGCTGTGCGCACCACGTCGAGCAAGTCCCAGCGCCCGCAGTTGTTTTGCCACTCGCGCGCATAGGGATCAGCCAGATTGCGCCACAGCAAAAAACGCGTGAATTCGTCGTCGAAACGGATGGTGTTGTAACCCGTGCCAATGGTGCCGGGCTGGCTGAATGCCTGCTCGATCTCGCTGGCGAACTGGTATTCGGGCACGCCGCGTTCCAGGCACAACTGCGGCGTGATACCGGTAATCAGGCAGGATTGCGGATCGGGCAGGTAATCCGGCGCGGGCTGGCAGTAGGACATCAGCGCCGCGCCGATTTCGTTTAACGCCGCATCGGTACGGATGGCGGCGAACTGGGCAGGGCGATCGCTGCGCGGGTCGAGGCCAAAAGTTTCATAGTCGTGCCAGAGGAAGGTGTGCATGCGCTCAAACCACCTCGCCCCAGAGGTCGTGCTCGCCGCTGTCGGTGATGCGCACTTTGGCAAACTCACCCGGCACCAAGCCAGCCGGATTTTCGATCACCACCACGCCGTCGATCTCCGGTGCGTCGGCATAGGAGCGAGCAATCGCGCCCTCCTCGGCAATTTCATCCACCAGCACGGTCATGGTCTGCCCCACGCGCGCGGCAAGGCGGTCGGCGCTGATGTCGGCCTGCAATTCCATCAGGCGCGCGCGGCGTTCTTCCTTGAGCTGTTCGGGGACGTGGTCAGCCAGCGCGTTGGCGGTTGCGCCTTCCACCGCGGAATAGGTGAAGCAACCGACGCGGTCGAGTTGGGCTTGTTCAATGAAATCCAGCAGCATCTGGAAATCTTCTTCCGTCTCGCCCGGGAAACCGGCGATGAAGGTGCTGCGTATCACCAGTTCCGGACAGATCTCACGCCAGGCCTTGATGCGCGCCAGGGTATTCTCGGCGGCGGCGGGACGTTTCATGGCTTTGAGCACTTTCGGGCTGGCATGTTGAAACGGAATATCCAGGTAGGGCAGAATTTTGCCCGCCGCCATCATCGGGATGACTTCATCCACGTGCGGGTAGGGATAAACGTAGTGCAGGCGTACCCACACACCCAGTTGCGACAACGCAGCGGCCAGTTCGGTCATGCGCGTCCTGAGCGGTCGGCCATTCCAGAATCCGGTACGGTACTTCACGTCCACGCCGTAGGCGCTGGTATCCTGGGATATGACCAGCAGCTCTTTCACGCCGGCATTGACCAGATTTTCCGCCTCCTGCATCACGTCGCCGATGGGGCGGCTGACCAGATCGCCGCGCATGGAAGGAATGATGCAGAAAGTGCAGCGGTGGTTGCAGCCTTCGGAAATCTTCAGGTAGGCGAAGTGGTCGGGCGTCAGGCGTATGCCTTGCGCGGGAACCAGATCGAGGTAAGGGTCGTGCGGCTTGGGCAGATGCGCATGGACGGCTTCCATCACCGCCTCGGTGGCGTGCGGACCTGTTACGGCGAGCACGCGCGGATGCGCCTGGCGCACCACATCGCCCTTAGCGCCGAGACAGCCGGTGACGATGACTTTGCCGTTTTCCGCCAACGCTTCGCCGATGGCATCCAGCGATTCTTCCACGGCGGCGTCAATAAAGCCGCAGGTGTTGACCACCACCAGGTCGGCGTCGCTGTAATTCGGCGCAATAATGTACCCTTCGGCGCGCAATTCGGTCAGAATACGTTCGGAGTCGGATGTCGCCTTGGGGCAGCCCAGAGAAACGAAACCAACTTTTGGAATTTTAGTCATCTGTTCGATCTATCCGTGTTTGGAAACCAGCGTCGCCATGTACATTGTATTGTTTGCCTGCGCCTA
>JANMKH010000555.1:0-2899 GCA_031371965.1 Sulfuriferula sp. | reverse complement strand
ACGCTGGATGATCTCTACGAAGACACGGGCTTGCTGATTGTTTAATCCGGGCGGCGTGTGGCTGGCATTGCTGGCATTCCCGGTCAGCGCATTCACCGTCTGGCTGCTGTCGCGCGGCCGGGCAGCACGCATCGCGCTTGATCACCCCAACCAGCGTTCCCTGCACACCACCCCCATCCCGCGCACCGGCGGGCTCGGCGTGGTTGCAGGGGTCGCGGTGGGTTGGGCGGCTGTGGGTAGCACTTTACCCGCGGCATTATGGGGTGGCGCCGCGCTGCTCGCGGTCTTGTCTTTTGCCGATGACCGCTACGGCCTGCCGACCAGCGTGCGCTTTCTCGCCCATATCGCGGCTGCGGTATGGCTGGTGATGGTACTTGGGACGGGCTGGAATTTTTGGCTGTGGCCATTGGCCGTAGCCGCGATTGTCTGGATGACCAACCTGTACAACTTCATGGATGGCTCGGACGGCTTGGCGGGAGGGATGGCACTGTTCGGCTTCGGATTTTTCGCCATTGCCGCGGCGACGCACGGGCATCCCGATCTGGCGCTGGCTACGCTCACTGTGGCGGCGGCGGCACTCGGATTCCTGGGCTTCAACCTGCCTCCGGCGCGGGTGTTCATGGGCGATGCAGGCTCGATTTCCCTGGGGTTTTCAGCAGCAGGATTTGGCATGCTGGGCGCGGTGCGCGATGTCTGGCCGGCCTGGTTCCCGGTGCTGGTGTTCCTGCCGTTCATCGTTGATGCCACAGTCACCTTGCTACGCCGCGGCTTGCGTGGTGAAAAAGTATGGCACGCACACAAGGAACATTATTACCAACGCCAGATCCGCATGGGCTGGAGTCACCGCAAAACCGCATTGGCCGAATATGCCGTCATGGGTGGCAGCGGCAGTATCGCGCTGTTCGGGTTATCTGTACCCGCATCCATGGCAATGGGCATCGTGGCGCTGTGGGGCGCCGTACTCGTTGCGCTAATGTGGCTTGTGGACAAGCGCTGGCGCGAGTTTCAGGTAAATCATGCTGCTCATCCACCTGATTGATTGCTGCAATGATGGATTAAGACTATATTGTCTTACTTACGTCTTACCAGATAAAGGAAGGGCTGATCCATGGACACCACCAAGTTATCCAGTAAAGGACAGATCATATTACCGATGCCAATTCGTGCTGCGCACAAATGGCTACCAGGAGTCGAATTCTCGGTGGAGGATACACCCGAAGGAATATTGTTGCGCCCTTTGAAACCATTCAAGCCAACACGCCTTGAGGATGTCGTGGGCTGCGCAACTTACACGGGGCCAGCAAAAACGCTGGATGAAATGGATGCCGCTATCGCGGCCGGCGTTAAGGCCGATCATGATCGCAATTGATACCAACGTTCTCGTCCGTCTGCTTACCGGTGATGACGCTGCGCAAACCAGGCGGGCGGCTGCACTATTTGAGCAAGGCGATATTTACATAGGCAAGACCGTACTCCTTGAAACCGAGTGGGCACTGCGTTTCACCTATGGATTGGGCTCACCGGCGATTATCACTGCGCTAAAAAACGTGCTCGGACTGCCCCAAGTAACGGCTGAGGACAACCTTGCCATCGCCGATGCGCTCACCCTGTTTGAGGGCGGGATGGATTTTGGCGATGCGCTGCATCTTGCCTCCAGCAGGGAAGCAGCGCAATTTGCCACTTTCGACGCGCACTTGAAAAAGTGCGCCGATCAGGACGCGCCGAATCATCATGTCGTTCTGTTGTAGCACTACGAAAATCATGACTATGCACAGAGCACCCCCATGTTTTGCGACCTCCATTTGAACTTCAATGACACCCTCTCCCCGTTTTAACCCCCGTACTGCCCTCGCCTTCCTGCACGACCTCAGCGCCGCTGCGGCTGCGTGGCTGATCGCCTACTGGCTGCGCTTCAACCTCGCCATTCCGCCCGCGTTCTGGATGAGTGCGCTGGATACCATGGTCTGGGTGGTACCGCTGCAGGCACTGGCATTCTGGCGCTTTGGCCTGTATCGCGGGATTTGGCGCTTTGCCAGCCTGCCGGATCTACGCCGCATTCTGATGGCGGTGGGCGTGGCTGCGTTGCTGGTGCCGCTCGGGCTGTTGATGTTTCGCACCCACGCCGTGGTGCCGCGCTCGGTGTTGCTTCTCGACCCGCTGCTGCTGGTGTTGTTGATGGGCGGTAGCCGCCTGTTTTACCGCGCCTGGAAAGAGCATCGCTTTTCCAGTCTGTTGCAGACAGAGCGCGAACCCCTGCTGGTAATGGGGGCAGGCAGTGCAGCAGCCTCGCTGGTACGCGAACTCGCGCAAAGCAAGGAATGGCGTGTGGTGGGCCTGCTCGACAACGCCCTCGACAGGCAGGGGCGCGATATCCACGGCGTGCCGGTGCTAGGTAAGCTGGACAGCCTGCCCGCTCACGCCAGCCGGCTAGAGGTGAAACACGCAGCCATCGCCATGCCCTCTGCTCCGCATTCGGTGCGCCGCCACGCTGCCCAGCTATGCAATGAAGCCGGCGTCACGGCACTCACCGTACCCGCCTTTGAAGACCTGGTAAGCGGCAAAGTAACCGTCTCAAGCCTGCGCAAGATCGAGCTGGACGACTTGCTCGGGCGCGATCCGGTGCAACTCGACGACGCCGGATTACATGGCCTGCTGTGGGATCAAGTCGTCATGGTGAGCGGCGCGGGCGGCTCGATCGGCTCGGAACTGGCGCGGCAGATTGCGCGCTATCAGCCCCGGCTGTTGATCCTGTTCGAGCTGAGCGAGTTCGCCCTGTATCAAATCGAGCAGGAATTCAGCGGTCGTTTCGCCAGCCTGCCCATCCTGTGCATCATCGGCGATGTTAAAAACCGCGCCGTGCTCGACGATTTGATGCTGCGCCATCGCCCCGCCGTGGTGT